>NZ_JBEYXK010000025.1:0-82407 GCF_040645035.1 Streptomyces sp. NPDC046876
CGCGCCTCAAACGCCGGCGGGGCTGGAGTTGCCGGACCTCCGCTGCGAAAGCGCGGGGTAGCCGTGGGCTCCGCCCGGGGTGGTCGGGCGGAGCCCAGGGGTCCGGGCACGGCCCGTTAGGCCAGCTTGGAGACGTCGCGGACGGCGCCCTTGTCGGCGCTGGTTGCCATGGCGGCGTACGCACGCAGGGCCGCCGAGACCTGGCGCTCGCGGTTCTTCGGGGCGTACACGCCGCCAAGGGCCTCGCGCCGGGCCGCCAGCGTGGCCTCGTCGACCAGGAGCTCGATCGAGCGGTTCGGGATGTCGATGCGGATCCGGTCGCCGTCCTCGACCAGGGCGATGGTGCCGCCCGAAGCCGCCTCCGGCGAGGCGTGGCCGATGGACAGCCCCGAGGTGCCGCCGGAGAAGCGGCCGTCGGTGATCAGCGCGCAGGTCTTGCCCAGGCCGCGGCCCTTGAGGAAGGAGGTCGGGTAGAGCATCTCCTGCATGCCGGGGCCGCCGCGCGGGCCCTCGTAGCGGATGACCACCACGTCGCCGGGCTTGACCTGCTTCGTCAGGATCTTCTCCACCGCCTCGTCCTGCGATTCGCAGACCACCGCCGGGCCCTCGAAGGTCCAGATGGACTCGTCCACGCCGGCCGTCTTCACCACGCAGCCGTCTTCGGCGATGTTGCCCTTGAGGACGGCGAGGCCGCCGTCCTTGCTGTACGCGTGCTCGACGGAGCGGATGCAGCCGCCCTCGGCGTCGAGGTCGAGGGACTCCCAGCGCTCGGACTGGGAGAAGGCGGTGGCGGAGCGCTTGCAGCCGGGGGCGGCGTGCCACAGTTCCATGGCTTCGGCGGAGGCGGTGCCGCTGCGGGCGTCCCACGTGCCGAGCCAGTCCTCCAGGTTGGCCGAGTGGACCGTCGTGACGTCCTTGTTCAGCAGGCCGCCGCGGTGGAGCTCGCCGAGGATGGCGGGGATGCCGCCGGCGCGGTGCACGTCCTCCATGTAGTACGTGCCGCCGGGGGCGACGTTCGGGGCGACCTTCGCCAGGCAGGGGACGCGGCGCGAGACCTCGTCGATGTCCTTGAGGTCGTAGTCCAGGCCCGCTTCCTGGGCGGCGGCCAGCAGGTGGAGGATCGTGTTGGTCGAGCCGCCCATCGCGATGTCCAGGGCCATGGCGTTCTCGAAGGCCTGGCGGGTGGCGATGTTGCGGGGCAGGACGGAGTAGTCGTCCTGCTCGTAGTGGCGCTTGGTGATCTCGACGACCGTCCGACCCGCCTCCTCGTACAGGGCGCGGCGGGCGGTGTGCGTGGCGAGGACGGAGCCGTTGCCGGGCAGGGCCAGGCCGATGGCCTCGGCGAGGCAGTTCATCGAGTTGGCGGTGAACATGCCGGAACAGGAGCCGCAGGTCGGGCAGGCGTTCTCCTCGATGCGCAGGACGTCCGCGTCGGAGATGTTCTCGTTGGACGCGTCGACCATGGCGTCGATCAGGTCGAGCTTGCGGACGGTGCCGTCGACGAGGGTGGCCTGGCCGGCCTCCATGGGGCCACCGGAGACGAAGACGACCGGGATGTTGAGGCGCATGGCGGCCATCAGCATGCCGGGGGTGATCTTGTCGCAGTTGGAGATGCAGATCAGGGCGTCGGCGCAGTGGGCCTCGACCATGTACTCGACGCTGTCCGCGATCAGGTCGCGGGAGGGGAGGGAGTAGAGCATGCCGGCGTGACCCATGGCGATGCCGTCGTCCACCGCGATGGTGTTGAACTCGCGCGGGACCGCGCCGGCGGCGCGGATGGCGTCGGAGACGATCCGGCCGACGGGGGCGAGGTGGGTGTGGCCGGGGACGAACTCCGTGAAGGAGTTGGCGACCGCGATGATCGGCTTGCCGATGTCCTCGCTCGCTACGCCCGAGGCGCGCATCAGGGCGCGGGCGCCCGCCATGTTGCGGCCGTGGGTGACAGTGCGGGACCTCAGCTCGGGCATCGGGTTCACTCCCCATGAGTGCGGTGGCGTGTGTGCGCCGCCGCGACTGTGGATATGGCTCGGTTACGAGGCTACGCCCCCGGCCCGGGATACGGACAGCTCGTCCGGATGTCGGGACGGGAGGGTCAGTCTTCGGTCAGGTAGCGCTGCAGGGTGGGGGCCACCAAGGCGACGATCTCCTCCGGGTCGGCGGAGGCGAGGGGCTCGACCTGGACCACGTACCGCAGGATCGCGATGCCGACCATGTGCGAGGCGGCCAGCTCGGCCCGGAAGGTGGGCTCGGGGACGTCGAGGTCGGCGGCGACCCGCTCGAGGACGTGGCGCAGGACCAGCCCGCGCAGCACCTTGGCGGCGGCCTCGTGGGTGAGGGCCGAGCGGATCACGGCGAGGAGCGGTGCCCGGGTGACGGGGTTCTCCCAGATGCCCAGGAAGTAGCGGGCCAGGCGTTCGCCGATGCCGTCGGGGCCTTCGCCGAGGACGGCGGGGACGACGAGGGCGGGCTCCATGCTGAGCTCGATCGCGGTGGCGAAGAGCTCGTCCTTGCTGCCGAAGTAGTGGTGGACCAGGGCCGGGTCGACGCCGGCGGCTTTGGCGATGCCGCGGACGGAGGTCTTGTCGTAGCCGCGCGCGGCGAACTCGGAGCGGGCGGCGAGGCGGATGCGCTCCTGGGTGCCGGGGCCGTCGTCGGCCTCGTCCTGGCGGGGCCGGCCGGGGCCGCGGCGGCGGCGGACGGGCTTGGGGGGCTGGGGCGGCTCGGAAGCCCGGGGCGGCGGGGAGTCCTCGGGCTGCGGCGGCTCGGCGGCGGGCTCGGTCACGGGCGGCGGGCCGGGGTCGTACGGGAGGCGGAGGCCGCGGCCAGGTGGAGGCGGGTGAAGGCCAGGGCCTCGGCGAGGTCGGCCTCGCGCTCCGCCGACGACATGGCGCGGCGGGTGTTGACCTCGATCACGACGTGCCCGGTGAAGCCGTTCACGGCGAGGCGTTCCAGCAGCTCGGCGCAGGGCTGGGTGCCGCGGCCGGGGACGAGGTGCTCGTCCTTGGCGGAGCCGTTGCCGTCGGCGAGGTGGACGTGGGCGAGGCGGTCGCCCATGCGGTCGACCATGGCGGTGGCGTCGGTGCGGGCGGTCGCGGTGTGGGAGAGGTCGACCGTGAAGTGGCGGTAGTCGTCCTTCGTGACGTCCCATTCGGGGGCGTACGCGAGCATCTCGCGGTCGCGGTAGCGCCAGGGGTACATGTTCTCCACGGCGAAGCGGACGTCGGTCTCCTCGGCCATCCGCCAGATGCCGGTGACGAAGTCCCGGGCGTACTGGCGCTGCCAGCGAAAGGGCGGGTGGACGACGACGGTGCTCGCGCCGAGCCGTTCGGCGGCCGCCCGGGCGCGCTGGAGCTTGGTCCACGGGTCGGTGGACCAGACGCGCTGGGTGATCAGCAGGCAGGGGGCGTGGACGGCGAGGACCGGGATGCCGTGGGTGTCGGAGAGGCGGCGCAGGGCGTCGACGTCCTGGCTGACCGGGTCCGTCCAGACCATGACCTCGACGCCGTCGTAGCCGAGGCGTGCGGCGATCTCGAAGGCGGTCGCCGTCGACTCCGGGTAGACGGAGGCGGTGGAGAGGGCGACTTTCGCGGTCGGGATGCGGACTGGTTCTGCCACGGGGACAGGGTACCGATGGCCTGCCGGGCCGGCTCCGGGCCCGGCGCTCTCCCCCGGCGTCCGGGCGTCGGACCGGGCGTCGGACCGGCTGCCGGAACGAGCGCCGCGCCGGGCGTCAGGTCGCGAGGTGGGTGTCATTGGGCAGGTGGTCCAGGCGGCGCAGGATGACGCCCTCGCGCAGGGCCCACGGACAGATCTCCAGCGTCTCCACGCCGAACAGGTCCATCGCGCCCTCGGCGACCAGCGCGCCGGCCAGCAGCTGGGCGGCGCGCCCCTCGGAGACGCCGGGCAGGGCGGAGCGCTGGGCGGTCGTCATCGCCGCGAGCCGCGGCACCCACTCCTCCAGGTCCTTGCGGTTGAGGTCGCGCTGGACGTAGAGCCCGTCGGCGGAGCGGGCGGCGCCCGCTATGCGGGCCAGCTGCTTGAACGTCTTGGAGGTGGCGACGACGTGGTCCGGCGCCCCGAAGCGGGCGAACTCGCCGACCGTGCGGGCGATCTGGGCGCGGGCGTGGCGGCGCAGCGCGCGCACGTCGGCCGGGTCCGGCGGGTCGCCGGGGAGCCAGCCCGAGGTGAGGCGGCCGGCGCCCAGCGGGAGGGAGACGGCTGCGTCCGGGTCCTCGTCGATGCCGTACGCGATCTCCAGGGAGCCGCCGCCGATGTCGAGGACGAGCAGCTTGCCCGCGGACCAGCCGAACCAGCGGCGGGCGGCCAGGAAGGTCAGCCGGGCCTCGTCCTCGCCGCTGAGGATGGGCAGGTCGACGCCGGTCTCGGCCTTGACCCGG
This sequence comes from Streptomyces sp. NPDC046876, assembly GCF_040645035.1. Lineage (NCBI taxonomy): Bacteria > Bacillati > Actinomycetota > Actinomycetes > Kitasatosporales > Streptomycetaceae > Streptomyces > Streptomyces sp. NPDC046876. The sequence goes on from NZ_JBEYXK010000025.1 coordinate 4,398, forward strand.
GCCAGGACCTCGTCGGCGTTGGTGGCCTCGCGCACGGCGCTGGTCGCGAAGGGAAGGACGTCCTCGCAGCCCTTGTCCTCGGCGGCCTGCACGGCGCCGGCGATCACCGCGAGGAGGCGCTCTATGCCCTCGGGGGTGACCGCTCCGTGCTCGTCGAGCAGCTGCGCGAGGCGCAGTTCCACTTTGTGGGAGTGCGCGGGCAGCGGGCGCGCACCGGGGTGCGCGTCCACCACGAGGAGGTGGATCGTGTTGGAACCCACGTCAAGGACACCGAGTCTCATACGAGGAAACGCTACTGTGCGGCAGGAGTATGGGTGGCGTAAGGGGCGCTTAGGCTTGGGTTTGTGCCAAATATGAAGAAGGCCAACAAGTCCAAGAACACCAAGAAGGCCAAGGCCGCCGCGGATGCCGCGGGTGCCGTGGCCGCAGTCGCCGGTGACGAGAAGGGGCTCGACTTCGCCCGGGCCTGGGTGGAGTTCCCCGACCCCGCCGACGCCGAGCAGGTCTTCCGCTGCGACCTGACGTGGCTGACCTCGCGCTGGACGTGCATCTTCGGGAGCGGCTGCCAGGGCATCCAGGCCGGGCGGGCGGACGACGGCTGCTGCACGCTGGGCGCGCACTTCTCCGACGAGGACGACGAGAAGCGGGTCGCCGAGCACGTGGCGCGGCTGTCGCCGGAGCTGTGGCAGTTCCACGACGTGGGCACCGCGTCGGGGTGGGTGCAGAAGGACGAGGACGGCGAGCGGCAGACACGCCGCTACGAGGGGGCCTGCATCTTCCTGAACCGGCCCGGCTTCCCGGCCGGTGCCGGCTGCTCGCTGCACATCCTGGCGCTGCGCGAGGGGCGCGAGCCGCTGGAGACCAAGCCGGACGTCTGCTGGCAGCTGCCGATCCGGCGTACGTACGAGTGGATCGACCGGCCGGACGACACGCGGGTGCTCCAGGTGTCGATCGGGGAGTACGACCGGCGCGGCTGGGGGCCGGGCGGGCACGACCTGCACTGGTGGTGCACGTCGGCGACCTCGGCGCACGGGGCCGGGGAGCCGGTGTACGTGTCGTACCGGGCGGAGCTGACGGAGCTGATGGGCAAGGAGGGGTACGCGGAGCTGGTGAAGCACTGCGAGGCCCGGCTGGCCTCCCTGCTGCCGATGGCCCCGCACCCCGCGGACCCGGTGTAGGTCCACCGGCGCTGACCCGGCTCCGGGCTGCGCGCGGCCCGGCCGGCCCTCTGGGGCTGCGGCCGGGCCGTGCTGGTCTGAGGGGGCGCCCGGAAGGGTCGGCTACGGCTGGGGCGGGTTCTCGCGGTCCTGCGGGTGGCCGGTGCCGAACTGGTGGCGGAGCTTCTCCTGGGCCATGTCGACCTGGGTCTGGTACTTGCTCTGGGTCTTCTCGTCGACCATGTCACCGCCCTTGTCGATGGCCTGGTCCGCCTGGGACTCGTGGCCCTTCAGCATGTGCTTGAGCTTGTCCAGCATGCTCATCTCGGCCTCCTCGGCCTCGGTGGTCCCGACCCCTCCAGGGTGGCCGCGGTGATCCCGATGCGCATGTCGTGGCCGCGGCGCACCTAGGGGGTGGCGGAGGCGGTGCCGTCCGGGGGTGCGGAAGCCGTTCCTTCGGATGCGGTCGGTGTCGGGGTGGGCGTCGGCGCCGGGGGCTCCGTGGGGGTCGGGGTCCCGGTGGGCGTGGGGGTCGGCTGCGGAGACTGCGTCGGCGGGGTCGGGGTCGGCGTCGGCTGCGGGGACTGCGTCGGCGGGGTCGGGGTGGGCGTGGGCGCGGGGCGGCCGCGGCCGCGGATGGCGATCACCGCTCCGGCCGGGTCCACGCCGACGCGGGCCGTCCAGGCGCCGACGGGCTCCTCGTCGGGGTCGACGGCGATGCGCACGGTGAGCGATGCGCCGGGGGCGAGGGTGCCGGCCGTGCGGTCGGCGCGCAGCCAGGGGGCGTCGGACCACAGCCGCCAGTCCACGGGGGCCCCGCCCGAGGCGGTGAGGGTGAGGGTGGTGGTGTTCCCGTACGAGGTGGCGGCGACGGTGAGGCGGCCGGGGGCGCCGGGTCCGCCGGGTCGGTCGGGCGCGGCCGGCGGGCCGGCGCTGATCACCTCGACGGAGACGTCGGCGGGGGGCGCGGCGCGGCCGGTGGGGAAGCCGGGGGCGCCGGTGGCGTGGGCGGTGCTGCCGGCGTTCTCGAAGGTCCTCATCGGGCGGCCGCCGGTGTGCGGCAGCGGCAGCTCGGACTCGCTGGCGGAGATCCGGGCTCCGTCGGTGCCGGGCTCGCCGGTGCTGGGCGCTCCCCGGTACGCGGCCCACAGGGCCAGGACGGGGGCGGCGACGACGGTGGCGACGACGGTGGTGGTCACGGCCCGGGCGCGCAGTCGGTCGCGGCGGGCGGCGCGGTCCCTGGGGTCCAGCGGGAAGCCGGTGCGGTCGAAGCGCGGGGCGGGGCGGCGGCCGCGGCCGGTGCGCTGCATGGCGGCGTGGACGGCGGTGCGGGGGGCTTGGACCAAGGGGAGGGCCGCGTCGACGCCGCAGGAGCCGGGCCAGGGTGCGGCGGCGTCGACGCGTTCGGCGACGCGGCGACATCGGGGGCAGTCGTCGACGTGCCGGACGAGTTCGGCGCGCAGGGTGGTGGAGAGCAGGACCTGTCCGTCGCCGGCGGTGAGCCGGGAGACCGAGGGGCAGCCGCCGGTCTCGACGACGGCGAGGGCGGCGCGGGTGCGCTCGACCTCGCAGGCGGCGCCGGCGAGGAGTTCGCGGGCGGTGGCGGGGGGCGTGCCGAGGACGGCGGCGAGCTCGGGGACGCCGAGCCGGTGGCGGACGGCGAGTTCGAGGGCCTCGCGCTGTTCGGGCGTGGTGCCGGCGGCCTCGGGCCAGGCGAGGCGGGCCAGCTCGGTGCGGCGGTAGGCGCTGACGTCAAGGGGGCGGTGTGCCTCCGGCGCCCGTTCCGCTTCGGTGTGCGCGGGCGTGCGCCGGGCGGAATGCGCCCCCTTGCGGAGGCGCCGCTGGTCGGTCAGCCGGCGCAGGCAGCCCCAGCGGGCGAGGGCGTACAGCCAGGCCCGCCGTTCGCCCTCGTCGGGGCAGCGGCCCGGGTGGCGGTCGGCGACGGCGAGGACCTCGGCCAGCACGTCGGTGGCGCTGTCGTGGTCGCACAGGACCGACAGGCAGTAGGTGAACAGGCCGTCCAGGTACGGCTCGTGCCGGAAGGGGGGCGGCTGCTGTCCTTCGGGTCCCTCGGGGGGCGTGCGCCCGTGCGCCCGTTGTGCGCCGGGGCGCCGGGCGGCGGTTTCCTGGTTGCGGCTGGTCACCCTGGCGAAGGTAGGCCGCCGTCCCGCGACGGCCGTGAAGCCTTGAGCTGTTTTAGCCCTTACGGGTGACGAGATCGAACATGCGCTGACCGCGGCCCTGACGCGTGGCGTGCGCAGCCGAGTACGCAGCCGAGTGCGGAGCCGGTCGGCAGCCGGCTGGGCAGCCGCACGGGCGGGACTGTCGGCGGGGCCCGATACCGTGGTCGGCATGGCTGCCCGTACATCCCGATCGTCCGCCAAGGACCGGCCCTCCTACCGCTGCTCCGAGTGCGGCTGGACGACCGCGAAATGGCTCGGGCGGTGCCCCGAGTGCCAGGCCTGGGGCACCGTCGAGGAGATGGGCGCGCCCGCCGTGCGGACCACCGCGGCCGGGCGCGTCTCCACCGCCGCGCTCCCCATCGCCCAGGTCGACGGCCGCACGGCGACCGCCCGCAGCACGGGTGTCGACGAGCTGGACCGGGTCCTGGGCGGCGGCCTCGTGCCCGGCGCGGTGGTGCTGCTGGCGGGCGAGCCGGGCGTCGGCAAGTCGACGCTGCTGCTGGACGTGGCGGCGAAGGCCGCGAGCGGCGACCACCGCACGCTGTACGTGACGGGCGAGGAGTCGGCGAGCCAGGTGCGGCTGCGGGCCGACCGGATCAACGCGCTCAGCGACCACCTGTACCTGGCTGCGGAGACCGATCTGTCGGCGGTCCTCGGGCACCTCGACGCCGTGAAGCCCTCCCTGCTGGTCCTGGACTCCGTACAGACCGTGGCCTCGCCGGAGATCGACGGCGCCCCCGGCGGCATGGCACAGGTGCGGGAGGTGGCCGGGGCGCTGATCCGGGCCTCCAAGGAGCGCGGGATGGCCACCCTGCTCGTCGGGCACGTCACCAAGGACGGGGCCATCGCGGGCCCGAGGCTGCTGGAGCACCTGGTGGACGTGGTGCTCAGCTTCGAGGGCGACCGGCACGCCCGGCTGCGCCTGGTGCGCGGTGTCAAGAACCGGTACGGGGCCACCGACGAGGTGGGCTGCTTCGAGCTGCACGACGAGGGGATCACCGGGCTCGCCGACCCGAGCGGGCTGTTCCTGACCCGGCGCGCCGAGCCGGTCCCGGGGACCTGTCTGACGGTGACGCTGGAGGGCAAGCGGCCGCTGGTCGCCGAGGTGCAGGCGCTGACGGTGGATTCGCAGATCCCCTCGCCGCGGCGGACCACCTCGGGCCTGGAGACCTCCCGGGTGTCGATGATGCTGGCGGTGCTGGAGCAGCGCGGGCGGATCACCGCGCTCGGCAAGCGCGACATCTACAGCGCCACCGTGGGCGGGGTGAAGCTGACCGAGCCGGCCGCGGACCTGGCCATCGCGCTGGCCCTGGCGTCGGCCGCGAGCGATGTGCCGCTGCCGAAGAACCTGGTGGCGATCGGGGAGGTCGGCCTCGCGGGCGAGGTGCGCCGGGTGACCGGGGTGCAGCGGCGGCTGGCGGAGGCGCACCGGCTCGGTTTCACGCACGCGCTGGTGCCGGTCGATCCGGGGAAGGTGCCGCCCGGCATGAAGGTCACGGAGGTCGCGGACATGGGCGATGCCCTGCGTGTTCTGCCGCGGCGGCGCTCCCGCCCGACGGCCCGCGAGGAGGCTCCGCAGTAGCCCCGCAGGAGCCGCGGGACGGCCCCGCGCAGGGGCCCCCGGGGGCGCACCTGGCCAAGCCACGGCGGGCGCGCAGCGCGCGCCGGTAGACTTTGTGCTGGTCCGCCCGGCCGTGTGCAGGCGGCGCAACCGCGACCGGAGGAGTGCAGTGGCAGCCAAGGACGGGGCAGCAGCATCCGGGAAGTCGGGCGCGAGCTCCAGGCAGGAGGCCATGATGCGTGCCTCGCTGAGCGCGGTCGCACCTGGTCAGCCCCTGCGCGACGGCCTGGAGAGGATCGTCCGCGGCAACACCGGCGGCCTCATCGTCCTCGGGATGGACAAGACCGTCGAGGCGATGTGCACGGGTGGTTTCGTCCTGGATGTCGAGTTCACCGCGACCCGGCTGCGCGAGCTGTGCAAGCTCGACGGCGCCCTCATCCTCGACAAGGACCTCACCAAGATCCTGCGGGCCGGCGTGCAGCTGGTGCCGGACGCGTCGATCCCGACGGAGGAGACCGGCACCCGGCACCGCACCGCGGACCGGGTGTCCAAGCAGTGCGGCTTCCCGGTCGTGTCCGTCTCGCAGTCGATGCGGCTGATCGCCCTGTACGTGAACGGGGAGCGCCGCGTCCTGGAGGAGTCGGGCGCGATCCTGTCCCGGGCGAACCAGGCGCTGGCCACGCTGGAGCGGTACAAGCTGCGGCTCGACGAGGTCGCGGGCACGCTGTCTGCGCTGGAGATCGAGGATCTGGTCACGGTGCGCGACGTGACGGCGGTCGCGCAGCGGCTGGAAATGGTTCGCCGGATTGCCACGGAAATCGCGGAGTACGTGGTCGAACTGGGCACGGACGGCAGGCTGCTGTCGCTGCAGCTGGACGAGCTGACGGTCGGGATCGAGCAGGAGCGCGAGCTCGTGATCCGGGACTACGTGCCGGAGCCGACGGCGAAGCGGTCGCGGACGGTGGACGAGGCGCTGCCCGCGCTGGACGCCCTGTCGCACGCGGAGCTGCTGGAGCTGGGCATCGTGGCGAAGGCGCTGGGGTACACGGGCTCTCCGGAGACCCTGGACTCGGCGGTGTCCCCGCGCGGCTACCGGCTGCTGGCGAAGGTGCCGCGGCTGCCGGGGGCGATCATCGAGCGGCTGGTGGAGCACTTCGGCGGGCTGCAGAAGCTGCTGGCGGCCGGCGTGGACGACCTGCAGACGGTGGACGGGGTCGGCGAGGCCCGCGCCCGCAGCGTCCGCGAGGGCCTGTCGCGGCTGGCGGAGTCCTCGATCCTGGAACGCTACGTCTGAGAAAAGCACCCCGCAGACGAGCCGAGGGCCCGGGCGCACCAGCGCGCCCGGGCCCTCGCCGTTGCGGTGGCCGTGTCCCTAGTCGTGCTTCAGCACGAAGGAGGTCCGTGCCACCGGCATGCCGGGGGACTTGACCTCCACCACGTAGGTGTCGGGGGCGGCGGTGCCCGCCGGGGGCGTCTGGCACTGGTCGGGAGCACTGAACCTGCGGTCCCACTCCAGGGACTGCTTCGTCTCGCCCTGCGCGGGGACGCGGAAGAAGGCGCTGCCGGCGCCCGCGGGGCAGTCCGCCGAGGACCACACCGCCTTGTTGCCGGTGGCCTGGAGGATGGTCAGCACGGCCTGCTTCGGGCCGAGGTCGACCTTGCAGGTGGTGCCGGAGACGTTGCGGGCGATCAGTTCCAGCCGGGGCTTCTCGTTGGCCTCGTACTCGTTCTTGACGCTCTTGACCTCCCACTGCAGCCCGCTCGTGGAGCAGGTGGGCAGCGGGGAGTCCGCGGGAATCGGGAGCGCGCCGCCCGCCGAGCCCGCGCCGCCGGCCCCGCTGCCGCCCGAGGCGCTGCCGCCCCCGGCGCCCGCGGCAGAACCGAAGCCCGCGCTCCCGCCCGAACCGGAACCGGCGCCCGGATCACCGTTCTTGCCGGCCGCTGCGCCCGAATCGCCGCGTCCGCCCGGGGCTTGACTGATCGCCGGGCCGCTGCCGGAGGGTCCGGGGGTGATCGAGGCGGCGGGGTCGGGTCCCTTCTGGCCCTTTCCGTTCGTACTCGACGTGCCCCCACCGGAACTGACGGCCCATACGGCGAGAAGCGCGATGAGCGCGACGACGGAAGCCAGCACGGCCCTCCGTCGCCAGTAGATGGAGGAGGGGAGCGGCCCGACCGGATTGCGCATAGATCCCACGGACGGAACTCTACGAGAACCGGCGGCCCGTTCCGTGCCCCACATGCCGCGCAACCGGCGCGTTTTGCCGATGATCATCTTGGGTGGCGGGAGCGGACCGACGAGATTCGGCCAGGGGTCCCGCACGGGGCCGCCGCCCCGTTGAGTACGGTCGGTGACCATGGATTCTTCCGGTCTTTACCGCGACATCACCGATTCCGCCCACGAGGCGCCCGGCTGGGTTCAGTCGGCGTTCGAGTCGTGGACCGAGTACGGCCTCCTGCTGTTCGGGCTGCTGTTCGTAGCCGTGTGGTGGCGGGCCCGCGGCCGCCGCGGCCCGCGCCCCCTCGCCCTGGCCGTCCTCGCCCCGCTCGCCACGGCCCTCGGGTACGTGGTCTCGGAGGTGGTGAAGTCCTTTGTGGAGGAGGAGCGTCCGTGCCGCGCGGTCGCCCGGGCCGCTGCCTCGCTCGTGCCGTGCCCGCCGCCCGGCGACTGGTCCTTCCCGAGCAACCACTCCGCGATCGCGGGCGCCGCGGCCGTCGCCCTGGCCCTCGCGGTGCGCCGGCTGGCGCTGCTGACGGTGCCGGTGGCGCTGCTGATGGCGTACTCCCGGGTCTTCGTCGGCGTGCACTACCCGCACGACGTGGGCATCGGCCTGCTGACCGGCGGCCTCACCGCCGCGCTCGCCGTCCTCGCCCTGGCCGGTCCGATCAGTACGATCACCGGCGCCATGCGGGCGAGCGACAACCGGGCGGCACGGTGGTTCACCGGGGCGGGCTCCGCGCGCCGGGCCTGAAACGTGCCAGGATTCCTGTGTCATGACTGCATCCCGGACATCCCACGAGACCCCCGAGACGACCGAGCCCATCGAGGCCGCCGAGGCCGCGGCCGCCGTCTCCCACGCGCTGCACTCCCCGGTCATCGCCTGGTTCGAGGAGCACGCCCGCGACCTGCCCTGGCGCCGCCCCGAGGCCGGGCCCTGGGGCGTCATGGTCAGCGAGTTCATGCTCCAGCAGACGCCCGTGAGCCGGGTCCTGCCCGTGTACGAGCAGTGGCTCGCCCGCTGGCCCCGGCCCGCCGACCTGGCGGCCGAGGCGCCCGGTGAGGCCGTACGCGCCTGGGGGCGGCTCGGCTACCCGCGGCGGGCGCTGCGCCTGCACGGCGCGGCCGTCGCGATAACGGAGCGGCACGGGGGCGACGTACCGCGCGAGCACGCGCAGCTGCTGGCGCTGCCCGGGATCGGCGAGTACACGGCGGCCGCGGTGGCCTCGTTTGCGTACGGGCAGCGGCACGCGGTGCTCGACACCAACGTCCGCCGCGTCTTCGCGCGGACCACGACCGGGGTCGAGTACCCGCCCAACGCCACGACGGCCGCCGAGCGGCGCCTGGCCAAGGCCCTGCTGCCCGAGGACGACACGACCGCCGCCCGCTGGGCGGCGGCCTCGATGGAGCTCGGGGCGCTGGTGTGCACGGCCAAGAACCCGGACTGCACGCGCTGCCCGGTTGCCTCGCTGTGCGCGTGGCGGCTGGCGGGCAGGCCCGCGCACGACGGCCCGCCGCGCCGCGGCCAGACGTACGCCGGCACCGACCGGCAGGTCCGCGGCAAGCTGCTGGCCGTGCTCCGCGAGGCGGTCGGACCGGTTCCGCAGGCCGTGCTCGACACCGTCTGGGACGAACCCGTCCAGCGCGCCCGGGCCCTGGACGGCCTGGTGTCCGACGGGCTGGTGGAGCCCCTCTCCGGCGGGAACTACCGCCTGCCGCAGCACCGCCCCCGAGCTGACTGATCCATTCCGCTTCCTCGTCCCGAAACCGCAGCTCACGGGCGTTGTTACACAACCTATGGGTGTCCGTGCGCCCACCGCAGGCTGGCCCGCACAGGCTCGTGACAACGCCTCCGTACCGTCGTCCCGTCGGGCAGCAGCGGTACGGAACGGGAGGCGGTCAGAGATGGCGCACGGCGAGGTACTCGGATTCGAGGAGTACGTACGCAGCCGGCAGGACGCGCTGCTGCGCAGCGCCCGGCGCCTGGTCCCGGACCCCACCGACGCCCAGGACCTCCTCCAGACCGCCCTGGTGCGCACCTACGGCCGCTGGGACGGCATCGCCGACAAGGCCCTCGCCGACGCCTACCTGCGCCGCGTCATGATCAACACCCGTACGGAGTGGTGGCGCGCCCGCAAGCTCGAGGAAGTCCCCACCGAGCAGCTCCCGGACGCCTCCGTCGAGGACGGCACCGAGCAGCGCGCCGACCGCGCCCTGCTGATGGACATCCTCAAGGTGCTCGCGCCCAAGCAGCGCAGCGTGGTGGTCCTGCGGCACTGGGAGCAGATGAGCACGGAGGAGACCGCTGCCGCTCTCGGCATGTCTACCGGTACCGTGAAGAGCACCCTGCACCGCGCGCTGGCCCGCCTCCGGCAGGAACTGGAGAGCCGGGACCTGGACATGCGCGCGCTGGAGCGCGGTGAGCACACCACCAGGTACGAGGGGCGTGAGCGGTGCGCGGCCTGAAAGGCCAAAGATTGAGCGGCAAAGGTCCGCTGGTATTGATGTCGGCGGGGACGGTCGTCCTCGTCGGCACTGTGCTGTTCGCGGCCGGCTGCTCGACCACCGGCACGGGCCTGCGCGACGGCGGCCCGGCCCGCACGGAAGCGGTGGCGAAAACGGGCGGGGCGAGCACCCCGCCGCCCTCCCCCACCCAGAGCCGCCCGTACAAGAAGGTCGACCCGATCGCCCTCCTCATGGCGGACCCGAAGGTGGGCCCCGAGGTCAAAAGGGACCTCAAGCCCTGCTCGGGCAAGGAGTACCCGGTGGACGTCAGCTACGGAAAGCTGACGGACAACACCGTCACGGACATCGTCGTCAACGTCCTGTCCTGCGCCGACGCACTGGGACGCGGCTCGTACGTGTACCGCTCCATGAACAACAAGTACGAGAATGTCTTCTCGGACGAGCAGCCGCCCGTCTACGCGGAGATCGACCGGGGCGACCTGGTGCTCACCAAGCCGGTCTACGGCAAGAGCGACGCGCTCGCCTACCCGTCCGGCGAGGACGTGATCACCTACCACTGGAACGGCGAGAAGTTCGCCGAACAGGACCGCGTGCACACCGACTACAGCAACATCGACGGCGGGGCCCAGCCCGCACCGGCGATCAGCCCGAAGAACTGAGGCCTGCGCATGACCCATGTCCTGTTCGTGGAGGACGACGACGTCATCCGCGAGGCCACGACCCTGGCGCTGGAGCGCGACGGGTTCGAGGTCACCGCCATGCCCGACGGCCTCTCCGGCCTGGAGTCCTTCCGGGCCGACCGGCCCGACATCGCCCTGCTCGACGTGATGGTCCCCGGCATGGACGGCGTGAGCCTGTGCCGCCGCATCCGCGACGAGTCGACCGTCCCGGTCATCATGCTCTCGGCCCGCGCCGACTCCATCGACGTCGTCCTCGGCCTCGAGGCCGGTGCGGACGACTACGTCACCAAGCCCTTCGACGGCTCCGTCCTGGTGGCCCGCATCCGCGCGGTCCTGCGCCGCTTCGGCCACGCGGGCAACAACACGGACAACCCCACCGACGACACCACGGAACGGGGCACCCTCACCTTCGGCGACCTCGAAGTCGACACGGAAGGCATGGAGGTCCGCAAGTCGGGCGCCCCGGTGGCCCTCACCCCCACGGAAATGCGCCTGCTCCTCGAGTTCTCCTCCGCCCCCAACACGGTCCTCTCCCGCGACCGCCTCCTGGAACGCGTCTGGGACTACGACTGGGGCGGCGACACCCGCGTCGTAGACGTCCACGTGCAGCGCCTGCGCACCAAGATCGGACAGGACCGCATCGAAACGGTCCGGGGCTTCGGATACAAGCTCAAGGGATGAGACGCTTCACCTTCCGCACGGGCATCCGCTGGAAGATCGCCACGGCCATCGCCTCCGTCGCCGCGCTCGTCGTCGTCGCCCTGAGCCTGGTCGTGCACAGCGGTGCCCGCACGTCGATGCTGGACAGCGCCCGCGAGGTGCAGCTCGACCGGGTGCAGTTCATCTCCCGCAACGTCGAGGCCGGCCGCAGACCGCCCATGGGCGCCAAGCTGAACGACCCCGACCTCCCCACCGACCTTCGCGAAAAGGCCAAATCAGGCCGCCGGGGCACCTACATCCAGGAATCCCCCAAAGGCCTCCCCGAAGTCTGGGCGGCGGTCCCCCTCGGCAACGGCCAGGTCCTCTCCCTCCACACCACGTTCAAGGACAGCGCCAAACTGATGCGCGACCTGGACCGCGCCCTCGTGGTGGGCTCGCTCTCGGCCGTCGTCACGGGCGCGGCCTTCGGCGTCCTGATCGGCGGCCAGATCTCCCGCCGCCTGCGCAAAGCGGCCGCCGCCGCCCAACGCGTCGCGCACGGCGACCCGGACGTCCGCGTCCGCGACGCCGTCGGCGGCGTCGTCCGCGACGAAACCGACGACCTCGCGCGCGCCGTGGACGCCATGGCCGACGCCCTCCAGCAACGCCTGGAAGCCGAACGCCGCGTCACCGCCGACATCGCCCACGAACTGCGCACCCCCGTCACGGGCCTGCTGACCGCCGCCGAACTCCTCCCTCCCGGCCGTCCCACCGAACTGGTCCGCGACCGCGCCCAGGCCATGCGCGTCCTGGTCGAGGACGTCCTCGAAGTGGCCCGCCTGGACGGCGCATCGGAACGGGCCGAACTCCAGGACGTGGCCCTGGGCGAATTCGTCAGCCGCCGCGTGGCAGCCCTCATGCCCGAAGCCTCCGTCCGCGTCGTCGCCGACGAAATCGTCAGCACCGACCCCCGCCGCCTCGAACGCATCCTGGGCAACCTCCTGGCCAACGCCGCCCGCTACGGCCACCCCCCGGTCCAGGTCGACATCGAGGGCCGCGTCGTCCGCGTCCGCGACCACGGCCCCGGCTTCCCCGAAGCCCTGCTCCGCGAGGGCCCGAGCCGCTTCCGTACGGGCTCCACCGACCGCGCCGGAGTCGGCCACGGCCTCGGCCTCACCATCGCCGAAGGCCAAGCCCGCGTCCTGGGCGCCCGCCTGACGTTCCGCAACGTGGCGGCCCCACCCGGCCCGGACCGCGAACCCGCCTCGGCGGGCGCCGTGGCCGTCCTCTGGCTCCCGGAACACGCCCCGACGACGACGGGCAGCTTCCCGATCATCCAGATCCCCACGTGAGCCGTCAGACCGCACAAGGAACGGCGACCGGACCGAATACCGACCCGAGGCCGCCAACCCAGGACGCCCACGCAGCGATCGAAGGCGCCCCGAACCAAGGCCCGGCATCTCGGACAAGGCCAAGAGGACACACGACCCCCTGGCCATCCTTCGGGGGCTTCCCGTCAGCTCTTTGGCATTTCGGGGTGGGACGGCGGGTCAAGGGTGGCCGAAGGCCATCGCGAAGCGACGCGACGAAGGAGCGCCCTTGACGCGCCGGCCCGCACCGAAAGGACAATGGGCGGCCGGGACGCCCCCGTACACCTCCCGATCCCGCCCGGCGAGGATCACGGATCGGCACCGGCCCGTACGGCTGTGCGGTCCGGTGTTTTAGCATCCGTGACATGACCGACGGTAAGAATCCCCCGACCAGCCCGCAGCCCGAGCCCGCCCCGGGGAACGGCGGCTACGGGTTCCCGCCGGTCCCGCCGGCACCCGGCGGCTACGGCTACCCCGGCCCCCCCGCCCCGGGCGGCGCCTTCGGCCCCGCCCCGACCCCGCCCCCGCCCGGCGCACCCGGCAACCCCGCACCCGGCGCCCCCGCGCAGCCGGGCTACGGCTACCCGCAGCCGGGCCAGCCGAACCCGTACCAGCAGGGCGCCCCGGCCCCCGGCACCCCGGGCGCTCCCGCCCCGGGCGCTCCCGCCGCCCCGGGCCCCGGCGCTCCCGCCCCCGGCACCCCCGCCCCGGGCCCCGGCACCCCGCCCGCGCCCCCCGCCCCCTTCCAGCAGAACCCCAACGTCCCCCCGGCCCAGTGGCCCCCGGCGGGCCTCCCGGTCCAGGACACCCCGATGCAGCCCGGTCCCCCCGGGGCTCCCGGGGCCCCCGGCCTGCCCGGAAACCAGCCCCCCGGCGCCTTCCTGCCGCCCCCGCCCGTATCCGACCAGCCCGACTGGGAGGCCATGGCCGACCGCTCGGCGGCCGAGCGGCGCAAGAAGAAGCTGTGGATGATCGGCGGCGGCGTGACGGTCCTGGCGCTGCTCGCCGCAGGCGGAACGTTCTTCCTCCTGGGCGGCGAGGACGGCGACGAGAACGAGGCGACGAACAACAAGCCTTCCGCCCCCGCCTCCACGCCCGCGTCGCCCTCCCCCAGTGGCTCCAAGAGCAAGGCCCCGGTCGACAACACCCCGACCGTCAAGGACGACCCGACCCAGATCCGCGACCGCGCCGGCAAGGCGCCGCTGAAGATGGGCGCCGACGCCGGGGTGTTCCCCATCGACAAGCGCTTCGAGATCCGGACCAAGGGCAGCGAGAACTCGTACGCCGAATCCGAGAAGCGCGTGGTCGACACGTCCAAGAGCTTCACCGTCTCGGCCCGCGTCTGGAACCGCTCCCCCAAGGGCCGGCAGATCGCCGTCAGCCAGGGCAACGAGAAGTCGTTCTCGTTCGAACTGGGCCTGGACCAGGTGAACGGGAAGCCGGCCTGGATCTTCCGCGTCCAGACCGGCGACCAGGGCGCCGATGCGACGACGCAGGTCGTCAGCGGCGAGAGCCCCAAGATGGAGAAGACGTTCGCGGAGCTGACGGCGACGTACGACGCCGAGCGCAAGCTCATCGCGCTGTACGTGAACGGCAAGAAGGCCGGCGAGACCGCGGTCTCCGGCATCTACCAGGCGCAGGGCCCGCTCCAGCTGGCCCGCTCCCGCCACGAGGACAAGTGGACCGCCGCGTGGAGCGGTGCCATGGACACCATCCACACCTACGACGTGGCCCTCTCCCCCGCCCAGATCGACGCCCTCAAGTCGGGCAAGGTCGACCCGTCGACGAAGCCGACGGGGGCATGGCTGCTGTTCTAGGTGCTCCAAGCCGACAGGGGCGTGGCTGAAGAGCCACGCCCCTGTCGGGCAAACACGAACCATCCCAGCCGGAACAGATCAGATCAACGGAACAGATCAGATGGTGACCCCGGCCGCCCGGAGGAAGGTCACCGGGTTCACGGCCGAGCCGTAGTTCGGGGTGGTCCGGATCTCGAAGTGCAGGTGGGGGCCGGTCGAGTTGCCGGTGTTGCCGGACAGCCCGATCAGGGCGCCCTTGTCGACCTTCTGGCCGATCGAGACCTTGATCTTCGACAGGTGCGCGTACTGCGAGTACGTGTTGTCCGCGTGCTTGATCACGATGGCGTTGCCGTACGCCGGGCCGTCACCCGCACCGTTGGGGCCGGCCTTGACGACGACGCCGTCGTGCACGGCCTTGACCGGGGTGCCGACGGGGCAGGCGAAGTCCTGGCCCGAGTGCTTGTGGGACCACAGGGTGCCGCCCTTGCCGAACGTCGCCGACAGCGTGTACACGGCGACCGGCTTCTGCCACGTCACGGCGGCGGCCTTGGCGGCGGCCTGCGCGGCAGCGGCCTGCGCCGCGGACGCCTGAGCGGCGGCCTGCGCGGCGACCAGCTCGGCGGTGCCGGTCAGGACGGTCTGGGGGGCCTCGTCGGCGAAGGCGGCGGTCGTCCCGGCTCCGAGAGCCAGGGCGGCGCCGAGGGCGGTGGCGCCGATGGCGATACGGGTGCGGCGGGTGCGGACGGTGACGCGCTTCGCGGACATGAACGGACCTCCGAGGCCGGGGACTGGGGCGCTGTGGGCCTCGTGCGCCGGTCTCGGGCAAGAAGCCACCCGGCACGTTGGAGAGCGAATGCCGGGCTTGCCCAACCTTGGTAACCCGTGCCCCCGCCCATCCCCAAACCTCCCTTTTACTACCGGCGCTCGTAGCCCACCACGGTGTGACGCATCCGGTTGACCACCCCACTCCCACACCGGTACCAGGCACAACGAGCACCCCCCACCCCCACCCCCCGACCCCCCAAAACGGACAATAGGGACATCACATCTACGAAATCCCATAGGAGGTCCGTTTTGCCCTGTGCGGCTTGTCACCGCCCTCCCCTCCCTCTCCCCCTCCTCCTGTGGCGGGACGGCTGCGCCCCAGCCCCCGCGACCGACCCACGCAAAAAAAGGGGCGGCCCCGGAACCAGATGGTTCCGGGGCCGCCCCTTGCCTCGCCGGCTAAGCCGGCCATGCCTTACGCACCCTTGCTCAGGTCCGGGCCCGAGCCCGAGGCCTCGATCGGCGGGAGGTCCGGCAGGGCCGACTTCTCCTCGCCGCGGAAGGTGAACTTGGCCTCTTCGCCCTCACCCTCCTTGCCGACGACCACGATGTGACCGGGGCGCAGCTCGCCGAAGAGGATCTTCTCCGACAGGATGTCCTCGATCTCGCGCTGGATGGTCCGGCGCAGCGGGCGGGCGCCCAGGATCGGGTCGTAGCCCCGCTTGGCGAGCAGGAGCTTGGCGTCGCCGCTCAGCTCGATGCCCATGTCGCGGTCCTTCAGGCGCTCGTCGACCTTGGCGATCATCAGGTCGACGATCTGGATGATGTCGTCCTGCGACAGCTGGTGGAAGACGACCGTGTCGTCGACGCGGTTGAGGAACTCCGGCCGGAAGTGCTGCTTGAGCTCTTCGTTGACCTTGGCCTTCATCCGCTCGTAGCCGGTCTTGACGTCGCCCTGGGCGGCGAAGCCCAGGTTGAAGCCCTTCGAGATGTCCCGGGTACCCAGGTTGGTCGTCATGATGATGACCGTGTTCTTGAAGTCCACGACCCGGCCCTGGGAGTCGGTCAGGCGACCGTCCTCCAGGATCTGGAGAAGGGAATTGAAGATATCCGGGTGGGCCTTCTCGACCTCGTCGAAGAGGACGACGGAGAACGGCTTGCGGCGCACCTTCTCGGTGAGCTGGCCGCCCTCTTCGTAGCCCACGTAGCCGGGGGGCGAACCGAAGAGGCGGGAAACCGTGTGCTTCTCGCTGAACTCCGACATGTCGAGGGAGATCAGCGCGTCCTCGTCGCCGAAGAGGAATTCGGCGAGCGTCTTGGAGAGCTCGGTCTTACCGACACCGGACGGGCCGGCGAAGATGAACGAGCCACCGGGGCGCTTCGGGTCCTTCAGACCGGCCCGCGTACGGCGGATGGCCTGGGAAAGGGCCTTGATGGCGTCCTTCTGACCGATGACGCGCTTGTGCAGCTCGTCCTCCATGCGGAGCAGTCGGCTGGACTCCTCCTCGGTCAGCTTGAAGACCGGGATGCCGGTCGCGGTCGCGAGGACCTCGGCGATGAGCTCGCCGTCGACCTCGGCGACGACGTCCATGTCGCCGGCCTTCCATTCCTTCTCGCGCTTGGCCTTCGCCGCCAGCAGCTGCTTCTCCTTGTCGCGGAGGGAAGCCGCCTTCTCGAAGTCCTGGGAGTCGATGGCCGACTCCTTGTCGCGGCGGACGCCCGCGATCTTCTCGTCGAACTCGCGGAGGTCCGGCGGCGCGGTCATCCGGCGGATGCGCATCCGGGAGCCGGCCTCGTCGATCAGGTCGATCGCCTTGTCCGGCAGGAAGCGGTCCGAGATGTACCGGTCGGCCAGGGTGGCCGCCTGCACGAGGGCCTCGTCCGTGATGGAGACGCGGTGGTGGGCCTCGTAGCGGTCGCGCAGGCCCTTGAGGATCTCGATGGTGTGCGGGAGCGAGGGCTCGGCGACCTGGATCGGCTGGAAGCGGCGCTCCAGGGCCGCGTCCTTCTCCAGGTGCTTGCGGTACTCGTCCAGCGTGGTGGCACCGATGGTCTGGAGCTCACCGCGGGCCAGCATCGGCTTCAGGATCGAGGCCGCGTCGATGGCGCCTTCCGCGGCACCCGCACCGACCAGCGTGTGGAGCTCGTCGATGAACAGGATGATGTCGCCGCGGGTGCGGATCTCCTTGAGGACCTTCTTCAGCCGCTCCTCGAAGTCACCGCGGTAGCGGGAACCGGCGACGAGCGCGCCCAGGTCGAGGGTGTAGAGGTGCTTGTCCTTGAGGGTCTCGGGCACCTCGCCCTTGACGATGGCCTGGGCCAGGCCTTCGACGACGGCGGTCTTGCCGACGCCGGGCTCGCCGATGAGGACCGGGTTGTTCTTGGTACGGCGGGACAGCACCTGCATGACCCGCTCGATCTCCTTCTCGCGCCCGATGACCGGGTCGAGCTTGGATTCGCGGGCCGCCTGGGTGAGGTTGCGGCCGAACTGGTCCAGGACGAGCGAGGTCGAGGGGGTGCCCTCGGCCGGGCCGCCTGCCGTGGCCGACTCCTTGCCTCCGCCGGAGTAGCCCGAGAGCAGCTGGATGACCTGCTGACGGACCCGGTTGAGATCGGCGCCCAGCTTCACCAGGACCTGGGCGGCGACGCCCTCGCCCTCGCGGATCAGGCCGAGAAGGATGTGCTCGGTGCCGATGTAGTTGTGGCCGAGCTGGAGGGCCTCTCGGAGCGAAAGCTCCAGGACCTTCTTCGCCCGCGGGGTGAAGGGGATGTGCCCGGACGGGGCCTGCTGGCCCTGGCCGATGATCTCCTCGACCTGCTGGCGAACAGCCTCGAGCGAAATCCCGAGGCTCTCCAGGGCCTTAGCGGCGACACCCTCACCCTCGTGGATCAAGCCCAGGAGGATGTGCTCGGTGCCGATGTAGTTGTGGTTGAGCATCCGGGCTTCTTCCTGAGCCAGGACGACAACCCGCCGCGCGCGGTCGGTGAACCTCTCGAACATCGTTATTCGCTCCTCAGAGCGGTCGGGCAGTTCGGGGTCGGTCCCCGCCCTGTCCTTCCGCATGCTAGTCCCGCGGGGCGGGACAGCTCATTCCAACTGCCGACATCCGTCCGCGGCTCACCCCCATGTCCGTGGGGAAAACCGGCTTCAACAGCCGACAACTGCTCCAACCCGATGGTGCGAGACGATGTTCCCGCAGGCCAGGCAGATACCCGTCACAGGTGTACGCCGATGGCGAACGGGAGCAGCTCAAATCAGCGTGTCGCCCCGATCCACTAGGAATGTCTTACCCGTAAGCAGTGACAGTCCATGCCGTCGGCACCGCCTCCCTCCGCTACGGGCGAACACGATTCCGTCCCGAATGTGGGACTCCACCTCGACGGACGTTTACGTTCCGCAATGATGCGGGTGCACTGCGTAACTCGAGGGTCCGTTCCGAGTTGCTCCCGACATGGCAGCCACCGACACCGTCGTGTTCCCCTCGCCCCGCGTCCCCGTCGAGGGATCCGGTTCCGGGGGGCCGGGAGGTCCGTACGCGTCCTGGTACGAGGAGGTGCTCGGCTGGACCGTTGCGGGCGGTCCGCCGCCGCAGCTGGTCACGGGGACGCGGTTCGACGTGTTCGAGCTGCCGGCCGACGCGGGCACGGCCCTGATGCGCCGGCGCGTCGCCACGGGTCCGGTGGCGGTCATGGGGCGCAGGATGCGGTTCCTGGTGGCCGCGGGGAGCGCGGAGGAGCTGCCGGGGCTGCTCGACTGGCTCGAGTGGGGCGGGGTCGCCCTGGACCTCACGGCCGTCGGCGAGGGCGGCCGGATCACGGCCCCGGCCCCTCCCGGCCGGGAGGACCTGCAGGAAAGTCCCCGGGGGGCCGCCGTGTGGCTGCGACCCCCCGAGCCGGGGTGCGAGGCACTGCTGCCCGCCCTGCCCGGCTTCGGGCAGGGCGGCGGGTCCCGACGGGAGGCCGTCGGGCCCGATCTCGTACGCCTGGTCGCGGCGGCGGCCACCGAGTGCCACCGGGCGCGCCTTCGGCGGCGTACGCCCCTGGGGGGTCAGCCCTTGGCGTTCTCGTAGGCCTCGCGGATCTCCGCCGGGACGCGCCCGCGGTCGTTGACGTTCATCCCCTGAGCCTTGGCCCACGCGCGGATCTCTGCGGTGTCCGGGTTGCCGGAGCTCGCAGTGGCGCGGCCCTTGGCACGGCCCGCGGCGGCACGGCCACCGGTGCGGCGGCCGCCCTTGGTGTACGGCTCGAGCAGACCACGGAGCTTTTCCGCGTTGGCGGTGGTGAGGTCGATCTCGTAGGTCTTGCCATCCAGAGCGAACGTCACGGTCTCGTCCGCCTCGCCACCGTCGAGGTCGTCGACAAGAAGGACCTGAACCTTCTGTGCCACCGGATTTCCTTTCATCGAAAAGCAGTACGCGGAAAGGAAACCGCTTTTGCCTGGAAAACACAAACCCCCCGGGAGAGGTTCAGGACCGCAACGAGGAGGGAAACGTACGCGATTCGGACATAGGCCACAGGTGCGTGGAGCCCGGGAAAAGCCGCCGTGATCGTTCAGAGGTGCAGAAGCATCCGGCTGTTGCCCAAGGTGTTCGGCTTCACTCGTTCGAGACCGAGGAACTCGGCGACGCCCTCGTCATAGGAACGCAGGAGCTCCATGTACACATCGGTCTCGACCGGGGTCTCGCCGATCTCGACGAAGCCGTGCTTGGCGAAGAAGTCCACTTCGAAGGTCAGGCAGAAAACCCTGCGGACCCCGAGCTCGCGGGCGGTGGCCAACAACTGGCGCAGGAGCTGATGGCCGACTCCCGCGCCCTTCAACTCGCGGTCGACGGCGAGAGTACGGACTTCGGCGAGGTCTTCCCACATCACGTGGAGAGCTCCGCAGCCCACCACCTGGCCGTCGGAGACCCGTTCCGCGACCCAGAACTCCTGGATGTCCTCGTAAAGGGTCACGGGGGCTTTGTCGAGGAGGATCCGCTGCTGCACGTACTGGTCGAGCAGTCGGCGGAGCTCGCGAACATCACCGGTACGGGCACGGCGGATGGTCACCGTTTTTGCAGGTGCAGCGGAAATCTCGGCCATGCCCGGACGCTATCGCCCCGGTCCGGGCCGGCGCCCGGCGGAGTCCCCTTCCGGGGGAAGGGTCCCGGAAGGGGCTTCCGGGGCGGCTTCGGGGGAAGCGGCTTGCGAGGCTTCTGCAGTGGCTTCTGGAGTGCCTTCCCCGGCGGCTTCCGTGGACGGTGCGGAGTCGGGTGATGACTCGTCGTCGTGCTGGACGATGCGGATGGCGTCGCGAAGGGCTTCGCGCTGTTCCGCGGACATCATGCCGAAGAAGGCCACGAGGGCGGCCGCGGGGTTGTCGCTCGTCGACCAGGCTTCGTTCATCAGTGCGGCCGAGTAGGCGGCTCGGGTGGAGACCGCCGTATATCGATAGGCCCGGCCTTCGGCTTCCCGGCGGACCCAGCCCTTCTGATGGAGATTGTCCATAACCGTCATGACCGTGGTGTAGGCGATGGACCGTTCCTGCTGGAGGTCTTCCAGGACTTCCCGAACCGTGACCGGGCGGTTCCACTGCCACACCCTCGTCATGACGGCGTCTTCGAGTTCTCCCAAGGGGCGAGGCACAAACAGCACGATAGTGCCGGTTGTGCCGAATTGCCCGGCTCATCGCCCGGCAACGCGCAACAAAAATCGGGCGTACGGCTCGAAAGCCGCACGCCCGTCGGGCATTGCCCCGTCGTACTACGAGCGGGGCGTGCTCTGCCGGGTGGCCTCGGCGCTGGAGAGCACGGCGTCGACCGCCGCGTCCTCCTTGGCCTTGTTGGCACCGCCCTGGCTCTTCACGATCGTCACCACGAGGCCGATGAAGAACGCGGCCATCACGACGGGGGGAACGAGCGCGGAAACGTAGTCCATGCCCACAGCGTAGCTACCCGGCCGCCAGCCCTGCCGCCGGGGGCGGAGCCGGCTTGCGGCGCGGCGGGAACACCTCGCCGGGGGTCGGGACGGGGCGGGAGGGTGCCGGGCCCGGCTTTGGGGTCGGGGCCGGGGCCGGGGGCTGCTTCGGGGAGGGAGTGCGGCCCGGAGTCGGGCCGGTGGGGCCCGGGGTCGGGCGGCGCTCGGGGGCGGCGGCCGCCGACGCCGTCGCGGGGATGCGGCCGCCCGGGTGGCGGGGGAGGCCGAGGAGGCCCGGGCGGGGCTCCTCGCGGCCGCCGGGCAGGGCCAGCAGGCGGGTGCGGGGGGCCGGGGGGCAGGTCGCCGGCCGGGCAGTGCCTGCGCCCACGCGGCCGGCTGCCAAACGGCGTCTGAGTGAGCGTTCCGCCAGGGCCTGGGCCCGCTCCAGCAGCGCCGCCGCGACCGGGTTCGCACGCAGGGCGCGCAGCGCCGCGAGGTCGTCGGGCGCGGGCTCGTAGCCGGCGGCCAGGGCGTCCTGGAACAGCTCCAGGTAGCCGGCGAGGCTGCCGGGCAGGGCGCTGCGGTAGCGGGCGAGGTCGGCGAGGAGGAACGCTCTGAGCCGTGCCGCCTCCTGGGCGGCGTCGTCCACGGACTGGGCCAGGTGCAGGCAGTCCTGGACCTCTGCGGCCGTCAGGGGGGCCGTGGAGGACTGGAGGGCGGCGGCGAGGGTGCGCCTGAGCACGCGCAGTTCGGCGGCGCTGAACGCCATGCCGCCGCGGGATCCGTATGGCGTGGGCATGCGCCGAAGATACGCGCTAATCGGACAAAATCCCCTGACCGTGGCCTTACCGGCGCGGCGGGGGGCGTGCCTGGCGGTGCCGGGTTCCGGGGCCCGGGTCTCCGGGTGCCGCTGCGCGGAGCTTCTCCCCGCCCCGCCCTTTCTCCGTATCCTGGGGCTCCGCCCCGGACCCGGGTCGCCTCAAACGCCGGCGGGGCTGGAAGAGCGGGGCTCCGCCCCGGACCCCGGTCGCCTCAAACGCCGGCGCGGCTGGAGGAGCCGGGCTCTGCCCCGGACCCCGGTCGCCTCAAGCGCCGGCGCGGCTTGAAGGTCGCCTCAAGCGCCGGCGGGGCGGGGTTGGGGGTTCGTCAGCCGGTTTTCTTTACCGCTTCCAGGAAGTCCGTCCAGGCCGTCTGGGTCGTGGCCAGGATGAGGTGGGCCGGGTCGGCGCGGTCGGCGACCCGGACCAGGTGGCCGGGGGCCGCCGCCACGTAGACGCAGGCGTCGCCCTCGAGGCAGTACGAGGACTTCTTCCAGGCGGGGTGAGCGGTCATGGTGTCTCTCCTCCGAGGGACGGGCTGGTACTTCCCGTGGTGGGACGGTAACCCCGGGGCGCCGGGGAGTCGGCCACTTCGGCCGAATTCGGTGCGTCGGGGTCGCGTCAAAGGCGGGCGGTGAAGGCTGCCACGGACTTCGCGACGTCCTCGGCGGTCCAGGTCAGGGCCGGCTCGGCGACCGTGACCTCGGTGACCGCCAGGCCCGGCACGGGACCCGGCGACCAGGTGCGGAACAGGACGGTGCCGGTCTCCTCCGCGAGGCGGATCCCGGCCTCCGTCAGCCGGGCCGGCTCGTACGGCAGCCACACCTGGAACTGGTGCGTGTGCGGGACCTCCGGGTGGATCCGGGACCACGGGATCCCGGCCGCGGCGAAGCCCTCGGCCAGGGCCTCCGCCACCACCCGCGCGTGCGCCACGTACGAGGGCAGCAGCGGCAGCTCCCGCTCCAGCCCGGCCAGCGCCGACAGGGCCTGCGGGAACTGGCGGAAGACCTGCCCGCCGTAGCGGTGCCGCCAGACCCTGGCCTCCTCGACCAGGGCGGCCGGTCCGGCCAGGGCGGCCCCGCTGAGGCCGCCGAGCGACTTGTAGAACGAGACGTAGACGGAGTCCGCGAGCCCGGCGATCTCCGGCAGGGTCCGGCCGAAGTGGACGGTGGACTCCCACAGCCGGGCCCCGTCGAAGTGGACCACCGCGTCGCGCTCCCGGGCCGCCGAGACGAGCTGCTCCAGCTCCTCCCACGAGGGGAGCAGGAAGCCCGCGTCGCGCAGCGGGAGCTCCAGCATCAGGGTGCCGAAGAGCTCGGCCAGCTCGGCGACCTCCTCGGGCGTCGGCTGGCGCGGCTCCCGCGTCGGGTGGACCGTGCGCAGGCCGGAGACCACGGGCAGCGCGCCGCCCTCCCACAGCTCGGGGTGGCTGCGCGGGTGCAGGGCGACCAGCGGGTTCCCGGTGCGGCCGGCCCAGCAGCGCAGGGCGATCTGCTGGGCCATGGTGCCCGAGGGGAAGAAGGCGGCGTCCTGCGTGCCCAGCAGCTCGGCGACCCGCTCCTCGAGCCGGGTCACGACCCCGTCGCCGTACAGGTCGGCCGGCTCGTCGGGGTCGGGTGCGGCCAGTCCCGCCAGCAGCTCGCCGACGGTGGCCTCGCGCACGCCGCGCCACAGGGTGCGCTCGGCCCTGCGGGCCGCCTCCACCAGCCGGTTCGCCCGTTCGATGTCGTCCGTCATGACCCAGATCATCGCTGATCGCCGTCTTCGCCCAGGGGCTAGCATGGCGGCGTATCGTCCGGTACCCCCCGCGGACTGGAACGGAAGGCCCTTCCCGCGTGAACGCACCCCATCAGACGGAACCCCGGGATCCGTCCGCCCGACCCGCCCGGCTGACCGTCGGCGTCGTCGGGGCCGGCCGGGTCGGCCCCGCGCTGGCGCGCGCCCTGCAGCTGGCCGGCCACCGCCCGGTTGCCGTCTCCGGCGTCTCCGACGCCTCCCGCCGGCGTGCGGAGCGGATGCTGCCCGACGTGCCGCTCGTCACCCCGGCGCAGGTGCTCGAGCGGGCCGACCTGGTGCTGCTGACCGTGCCCGACGACGCACTGCCCGCGCTGGTGCAGGGGCTCGCCGACACGGGGGCCGTGCGGCCCGGGCAGCTGCTCGTGCACACCTCCGGCCGGTACGGGGCCGGGGTGCTGGACCCGGCCCGGCGCGCGGGCGCGCTGCCGCTGGCGCTGCATCCCGCGATGACGTTCACCGGCACCGAGGTCGACGTGCAGCGCCTGGCCGGCTGCTCCTTCGGCGTGACGGCCCCCGAGGAGCTCCGGCTGGCCGCGGAGGCGCTGGTCATCGAGATGGGCGGGGAGCCCGAGTGGATCGCCGAGGACGCCCGCCCGCTGTACCACGCGGCCCTGGCCCTCGGCGCGAACCACCTGGTCACCCTGGTCGCCCAGGCGATGGAGCTGCTGCACAAGGCGGGCGTCGGGCACCCCGACCGGATGCTCGGCCCACTGCTGGGCGCGGCCCTGGACAACGCCCTGCGCTCCGGTGACGCGGCACTGACCGGCCCGGTGGCCCGCGGCGACGCGGGCACGGTCGCGGCGCACGTGACGGAGCTGCGCAAGCACGCACCGGGCACGGTCGCCGGGTACCTGGCGATGGCCCGCACCACCGCGGACCGGGCGCTCGCGCACGGCCTGCTCAAGCCGGAGCTCGCCGAGGACCTGCTCGGGGTCCTGGCGGACACTGCGGACGGCGTGGACACTGCGCCCGGAGACGGCGCGGACGGCGCCGGAAGGAGCGACGGCCGGTGAGCCACGAGCTGCTGCTGATCGACACCGCGGAGGAGCTGGCCAAGCTCCCGCGCTCGGGTTCCGGGCCGCGCGCCGTCGTGATGACGATGGGCGCCCTGCACGAGGGGCACGCCACGCTGGTCCGTGCGGCGCGGGCGCAGGCGGGCCCCGAGGGGCAGGTCGTGGTGACCGTGTTCGTCAACCCGCTGCAGTTCGGGGCGAACGAGGACCTCGACCGCTATCCGCGCACCCTCGACGCCGACCTGGAGATCGCCCGCGCGGCGGGCGCCGACGCCGTGTTCGCGCCGGCCGTCGAGGAGGTCTACCCCGGCGGCGACCCGCAGGTCCGCATCAGCGCCGGCCCGATGGGCACCCGCCTGGAGGGCGCGACCCGGCCCGGGCACTTCGACGGGATGCTGACCGTCGTGGCCAAGCTGCTCCACCTGACCCGGCCCGACGTGGCGCTGTACGGGCAGAAGGACGCCCAGCAGCTGGCGCTGATCAGGCGGATGGTGACCGACCTGAACTTCCCGGTCGAGGTGGTCGGCGTACCGACCGTCCGCGAGGAGGACGGGCTCGCACTGTCCTCCCGCAACCGCTACCTGTCCGCCCCGGAGCGGCGCACCGCGCTGGCCCTGTCGCGCGCCCTGTTCGCGGGCCGGGACCGGCTCGCCGCGCAGGCCGCGCTGCGGGCCCGGGCCGAGGCCAACCCGGCCAGCGACGAGCGGGCGAGCGCCCTGGCGCGGCTCGGGGAGATCCGGGCCTCGGCGGACGCGCACGCCGTGTCCGCCGCCGGGACCGGGCTGCCGGACGCCGTACGGGCCGCGGCCCGGCACGTCCTGGAGGAGGCGGGCCGGCACGAGCCGCCCCTGGTCCTGGACTACCTCGCCCTGGTGGACCCGCAGGACTTCACCGACGTCGGCCCCGACTTCACCGGACGGGCCGTGCTGGCCGTCGCAGCGAAGGTCGGCTCGACGCGGCTGATCGACAACATCCCATTGGAGTTCGGAGCACACTCGTGAGCACCCCAGGCACAGGCACCGCCGGTACCGGCATACGGCTGCACGCCCCCGCCCCCGGCTGGGCCGTCGAAGCCGACGTCGTGGTCGTCGGCTCCGGCGTGGCGGGCCTGACCGCCGCCCTGCGCTGCGCCGCCGCGGGCCGCCGTACGGTCGTGGTCACCAAGGCCCGGCTGGACGACGGCTCGACGCGCTGGGCGCAGGGCGGGATCGCCGCGGCCCTCGGCGAGGGCGACACCCCCGAGCAGCACCTGGACGACACCCTGGTCGCGGGCGCCGGCCTGTGCGACGAGGCGGCGGTCCGGCTGCTGGTGACCGAGGGGCCGGACGCGGTGCGCCGGCTGATCGACACGGGGGCGGTCTTCGACACCTCCGCCGAGACCGGCGAGATCGAGCTGACCCGCGAGGGCGGCCACCACCGGCGCCGCATCGCGCACGCCGGCGGTGATGCGACGGGCGCGGAGATCTCCCGCGCGCTGGTCGAGGCGGTGCAGGCCGCCGGGATCCGTACGGTGGAGAACGCGCTGGTCCTGGACCTGCTGCAGGACGCCGACGGCCGCACGGCCGGCGTCACGCTGCACGTGATGGGCGAGGGCCAGCACGACGGCGTCGGCGCCGTCCACGCGCCGGCCGTGATCCTGGCGACCGGCGGCATGGGGCAGGTGTTCTCCGCGACCACGAACCCGTCGGTGTCCACCGGCGACGGCGTGGCGCTCGCGCTGCGCGCCGGGGCCGAGGTCTCGGACCTGGAGTTCGTGCAGTTCCACCCGACGGTGCTGTTCCTGGGCCCGGACGCGGAGGGCCAGCAGCCGCTGGTGTCGGAGGCGGTCCGCGGCGAGGGCGCGCACCTGGTCGACGCGGACGGCGTCCGCTTCATGCTGGGCGCGCACGAGCTGGCCGAGCTGGCCCCGCGCGACATCGTCGCCAAGGGCATCATGCGCCGCATGCAGGAGCAGGGCGCGCAGCACATGTACCTGGACGCCCGCCACTTCGGCGCCGAGATGTGGGAGCAGCGCTTCCCGACCATCCTGGCCGCCTGCCGGGCGCACGGCATCGACCCGGTGACCGAGCCGATCCCGGTGGCCCCTGCCGCGCACTACGCGTCCGGCGGTGTCCGCACCGACCTGCACGGGCGGACCACGGTTCCGGGCCTGTACGCGTGCGGTGAGGTCGCCTGCACCGGTGTACACGGCGCGAACCGGCTGGCGTCCAACTCCCTGCTGGAGGGCCTGGTCTTCGCCGAGCGGATCGCCGAGGACATCGTCCGCAGCGCCGCGTCGGGCAGCGGCCCGGGCATACCGGTCCCGTCGACCGGCCCCCTGCAGCCCGCCGAGGCGCGGTACGAGGTCCAGCGCATCATGACGCAGGGCGCGGGCGTGCTCCGCTCGGCCGCGTCCCTGCGGGAGGCCGCGGCCGCCCTGGAGGACCTGTACGCGACGGCCCTGACCGCCCTGGAGACCGAAGGCAAGACGGCCGTGCCGGGCACCGAGACCTGGGAGGCCACCAACCTGCTGTGCGTGGCCCGGGTGCTGGTCGCCGCCGCCCTGCGGCGCGAGGAGACCCGCGGCTGCCACTGGCGCGAGGACTTCCCCGACCGCGACGACGCCGCCTGGCGCCGCCACCTCGTCGTCCGGCTGTCCGCCACCGAGCGGCGGGCCCTGGTCGTCACCCCCACCGACACCGCGGACCTCCCGTCCGTACAGCACCCCCTGAGCCAGGAGCAGTCATCGTGAGCACCCCCGAACTCCCCCTGATCGACCAGACCGAAGGCGGCTGCGGCGACGACTGCGGCTGCGGCGACGGCGAGCAGAGCGGCCTGGACCCGGCGCTCGCCCAGCTGCTGGCCGACGCCGGGCTCGACCCCGTCGAGGTCGAGGACATCGCGCACATGGCGCTGGCCGAGGACCTCGACGGCGGCGAGGACGTGACCACCGTCGCGACCGTCCCCGAGGAGGCCGAGGCCATCGCGGACTTCGTGGCCCGCGAGGACGGCGTCGTGGCCGGTCTGCGGATCGCCGAGGCCGTGTTCTCGGTGGTGTGCACCGAGGCCTTCGAGGTGGAGCGGCACGCCGAGGACGGCGACAGCGTCAAGAAGGGCGAGGTGCTGCTGTCGGTGCGGGCCCGCACCCGCGACCTGCTGACCGCCGAGCGCAGCGCGCTGAACATCGTGTGCCGGCTGTCCGGCATCGCGACGGCGACCCGCCGCTGGGCGGACGCGCTGGAGGGCACCAAGGCCAAGGTCCGCGACACCCGCAAGACGACCCCGGGCCTGCGCTCGCTGGAGAAGTACGCGGTGCGCTGCGGCGGCGGCGTGAACCACCGCATGTCCCTGTCGGACGCGGCGCTGGTCAAGGACAACCACGTGGTGGCGGCCGGCGGGGTCGCGCAGGCGTTCCGGGCCGTGCGCGAGGCGTTCCCGCAGCTGCCGATCGAGGTCGAGGTCGACACCCTGCACCAGGCGCGCGAGGTCATGGACGCCGGGGCCGACCTGATCCTCCTGGACAACTTCACGCCGATGGAGACCGAGGAGGCCGTGATCCTGAACCGGGAGCACAACAAGGGCCGGGCGATCCTGGAGTCCTCGGGCCGCCTGACGCTGGAGAACGCGCGGGCGTACGCCGAGACGGGCGTGGACTTCCTGGCCGTCGGCGCGCTCACCCACTCCTCGCCCATCCTGGACATCGGCCTCGACCTGCGCGAGGCGGTGTAACCGGTGCTGCTCACCATCGACGTCGGCAACACGCACACGGTGCTCGGCCTGTTCGACCGCGACGAGATCGTCGAACACTGGCGCATCTCGACCGACCCGCGGCGCACGGCCGACGAGATGGCCGTCCTGATGCAGGGCCTGATGGGCATGCACCCGATGCTCGGCAGCGAGCTGGGCGACGGCATCCACGGCATCGCGATCTGCTCGACGGTGCCGTCGGTCCTGCACGAGCTGCGCGAGGTGACGCGCCGCTACTACGGCGACGTGCCGGCGGTGCTGGTCGAGCCGGGCATCAAGACGGGCGTGCCGATCCTGATGGACAACCCCAAGGAGGTCGGCGCGGACCGCATCATCAACGCGGTCGCGGCGGTCGAGCTCTACGGCGGGCCGGCGATCGTGGTCGACTTCGGTACGGCGACCACGTTCGACGCGGTGTCCGCGAAGGGCGAGTACGTGGGCGGGGTGATCTCCCCGGGCATCGAGATCTCGATGGAGGCCCTCGGCGTACGGGGCGCGCAGCTGCGCAAGATCGAGCTCGCCCGGCCGCGGCACGTGATCGGCAAGTCGACGGTCGAGGCGATGCAGTCGGGCGTGGTGTACGGGTTCGCGGGGCAGGTCGACGGGGTCGTCACCCGCATGGCCCGGGAGCTGGCCGGCCCGCACGGCGACCCGGACGACGTCCGCGTCATCGCCACCGGCGGTCTGGCGCCGATGGTGCTGGGCGAGTCGTCGGTGATAGACGACCACGAGCCGTGGCTCACGCTGATCGGGCTGCGCCTGGTGTACGAGCGCAACGCGCCGAACTTCGCTTGAGGTGCTCCGGCCCGGGCCCTTTCAGCAGGGCCGGGGCCGGGTGAGCAGGCGGCGGAGGGCGGCGCGCCAGGGGTGGTGGGCCGCCCGCCCGTCCAGGACCGCCCGGAACTGCTCGTAGGTGCGGGCCGCGCGCAGGACGGCGACGTCGTCACGGCCCGGCGGCGGGGGCATCGGGTCACCGTGCTGGGAGGCCCGGTAGGTGTCGATGAGGTACTGCTCGATCGCTGTCATGCCTCCACCCTGAACCCTGTGGCGGCGAGCCGCTCGTCGATTGACGTGCAGCGTCAATCGACGCCCTGACCTGCAAGGAATGGTTTCTTCGAACAACCGGGAACCGGGCGTGAGCGGACCGCCGTCCCCGTTGATGATCAACACTGGGCGGCCACGAGCCGCACAGCACGACCATCAACGGGGATTTACATGATCAAGAAGATGGCAGTCCGCGCCGGCGTCCTGGCGGCGACCGCCGCACTCGCCGCAGCTGGCCTGGCCGGCACGGCGCAGGCCTCCACCGGCGCCTCCTACGTCGGCCGCGGCTACGCCGAGCAGGGCGACGGCGTCTGGTGCGTCCAGCACCTCGCCAACGACCTCGCCCGCCAGCGCGGCCGCGCCACCGTCAAGGAGGACGGCTACTGGGGCCCGAAGACCGAGGCCCAGGTCCGCTGGTTCCAGGGGCAGTTCTCGCTCAACGCCGACGGGATCGTCGGCCCGAAGACCGGCGACCACCTGCTGCTGTGGGGCAACTGGCCCTACGGCGGCAACGGCGACTGCATGAGCAAGATCCCGAGCAGCACCGACCACTTCGACATCCCGCACACCCGTCTGGACTGAGTAAGTGCGGCGGGGCGGCACATCCGGTGCCGCCCCGCCGCGGCGGTACACCCCGTCGCGGCGCTCACCGGCCAGAATGGCCCGATGAGCGTCACGATCGACATCGCCGGGCTCCCCGACGAGAGCATCACCTTCGCGCCCTCTCCGCTCGCCGAGCTCTGCATGACCCTGCACGCGCTCTCGCAGCCCGCCCACCACCCCGGCCTCGCCTCCTGGACCACCGCCACCGCGGCCTCCCTCGACCCGTGCCTCGCGGACCGGCTGCTGGAGGGCGACTTCATGTGGCGCTCCTCCTTCGCCGACATCTTCATGCCCTTCGCCGGGGTCCCCGGCGGCACCGGCCGGCCCGCCCCGACGCTGGCCGAGGAGCTCGACGTACTCGACCGGCTGGACGACGAGCGGTTCGTGATGGCCGCCCTGGAGCACTGCTGGCTGGCCCTGTACAACGAGGGCGGCGGGCCGTCCCCGCTGACCGACGCGGGCGCCCGCGCCAAGGTGCTGGAGACCGCCGCCGCCCGCGGGCCCGGCCGGCTGGAGTTCTCCCGGCGGCTCCTGGACGACACCGCGGCCGTACGGGTGTGGATGCGGCGGCTGCTGGAGGACTGCGACGAGGCCTTCTTCGGCGAGACCTGGCGGCGCATCGAGCCCGAGCAGAGCGCGGACGCCCGGCACAAGACCGAGGTGCTGCGGCGCAAGGGGCTGCCCGCCGTCCTCAAGGAGGTCTCCACCGCCCTCGGCGTCGACGAGGCGCGCACCGTCATCACCGTCGACAAGCTGGTCACCGGGCAGGCCACCGCGACCGACCCCGAGATAGGCCCCGGCCTCGTCTTCGTGCCGACGCACTTCGGCTGGCCGCACCTGCTGGTGCTGCACGCCCCCGGCTGGCGGCCCGTGGTCCACTACCCGCTGCGCTCCCCCGAACTGCCCTCGTCCGGTTCGGTGGAACTGCTCCAGCGGCGGATGGAGGCCCTGGCCCACCCGATGCGGATGATGCTGTGCCGCAGCCTGGCCCGCGCGCCGTACACCACGAGCGAGCTGGCCACCGTACTCGGGATCACCCCGCCGGAGGTCTCCCGGCACCTGTCGGTGCTGAAGAAGGCGGGCCTGCTGCACACGCGGCGTCAGGGCCGCTACGCCCAGCACCAGTTGGACCTGGGCGTGGTCGCCCGGATCGGCCCCGATTTCATAGAAGGCATCCTGCGCTAGGCCGGAACACCGGAGTTGGCCGGATTCCGACGGCGCGTACGCACCGATATACGGAATTCACGAACCGGAATCAGTTCAAGGTCTGGCCAGATCCGCCCGCAGGTCTATACCGTGCGTCCACCACTCCCCCCACGTACCGCGCATCGCTTCCGTCTGCCAGCTCGCACCTGTCGTGGAAGGACCTTCATGCCGTCACGCCGTATAGCCGCCGCAACCGCCGCCCTCGCGGTCGCCGCCCTCGTCTCCCCGCTGCTGCTGGCCGGGCCGGCCGGCGCCACGGGCAGTCCGCAGAGCGACGCCGCCCGGGGCGACGCCCTGGCCAGGAAGCTGGTCAAGGACTCCACCGGCAAAGGCGCCAACAACCACCTGAAGGTCTTCCAGTCCATCGCCGACTACAACAACGGCACGCGCGTGGCGGGTTCGAAGGGCCACGTGCAGTCCGCCCAGTACGTCGAGGCGGTGCTGAAGGCCGCCGGGTACAAGGTCTCCCGCAACGAGTTCGAGTTCGTGTACGTGGAGACGATCGCCGAGACGCTGAAGGTGAACGGCGCGAGCGGGCGGGACGTCCCGATCAAGCTGATGACGTACACCGCGAGCGGCCCGGCGAACGGGGTGACGGCGCAGATCGCCGCCGTCCCGGTCGACGCGGACAACACCACCGGCTGCCAGCCGGAGGACTTCGCGGCGGGCGCCTTCACCGGGAAGATCGCGCTGATCCGGCGCGGCGGCTGCACCTTCGCGGTCAAGCAGGCCAACGCGGCGGCGGCCGGCGCCGTCGGGGCGGTCATCTACAACAACACCGACGGCGCCCTGAACGGCACCCTGGGCGACGCCAACGCCGGGAAGATCCCGACCGGCGGCATCACCAAGGCAGAGGGCGAGAAGCTCGCCGCCGAGGCCGCGGCCGGGCCGGTCGAGGTCACCCTGGACATCCGCGAGTTCCGCGAGAACCGCAAGACGTTCAACGTGATCGCGGAGACGCAAGGAGGCGACGAGAACAACACGGTGTTCCTCGGCGCGCACCTGGACTCGGTCGCCGCCGGCCCCGGCATCAACGACAACGGCTCGGGGTCGGCCGGCATCCTCCAGGTCGCACAGCGGCTCGCGGGCGACCAGAAGAAGATCAAGAACAAGGTGAAGTTCGCCTGGTGGTCGGCGGAGGAGTTCGGCCTGCTCGGCTCCGAGGCGTACGTGGGCGGGCTCACGGACGCACAGAAGAAGCAGATCAAGCTCTACCTGAACTTCGACATGATCGCCTCGCCGAACGCGGCGTACTTCGTCTACGACGGCGACGACTCCGACCACGTCGGCTCGGGCCCCGGCCCCGAGGGCTCAGCCCAGCTGGAGAAGGGCATCACCGACTTCCTCGACGCGCAGGGCATCCCGCACGAGGGCTCGGACTTCACCGGCCGCTCCGACTACGGGCCGTTCATCGAGGCGGGCATTCCGTCGGGCGGCACCGACACCGGGGCCGAGGGCATCAAGACGGCGGCGCAGGCGGTGAAGTTCGGCGGTGAGGCGGGTGTCGCGTACGACGTGAACTACCACGGCAAGGGCGACACGATCGCGAACATCAACCAGAAGGCGCTGGACATCAACGTCGACGTCATCGCCAACGCGGTGGGCCACTACGCGTGGGACCTGGCTCCGCTGGCCCGCCCGGTCGTCTCCGCCCCGACGGGCGGCTCCGCCGGCAGCGGCGGCGGCCTCCGCGAGGGCCACGCCCACGAGTCCACGGAGTAACCGTCCCGGGCCCCGCCCCACGCCATCACCGTGCCGGCGGGGCCCGGCCGACCCGCCGCTGCGCGGGGCCTGTCCCCTCCCCGCCCCTTCTCCCCCGGCTACCGCTGGGAGGTGCCCCCAGAAACCGGGTCCTGCGGCCCCGGCCCCCGCTCCGCCTCAATCGCCGGCGCGGCTCAAAGATTCGGGGCTCCGCCCCCGGACCCCCGAATCTTTGAGCCCCGCCGGCGATTGAGGCGTTTCTGGGGGCACCTCCCAGCGGTAGCCGGGGGAGAAGGGGCGGGGTGGGGGAACGGCTCCGCGCAGCGGAAACCGGCGGCGACGGCCGCGGTCAGAGGGGCCAGGCGGGGATACCGCCGACGCCCTCGGCCAGCCAGAGGAAGTCGCCCAGGCCACCGCGGGCGGTGAGTTCCGCGGCTTCGCCGGCCGACGCGAGGGCGCGGACGTAGGCCGCGGGATCCGCCGAGGCGAGGGACAGCGGCGGTCGGGCCCCCGAGACGCCGAGCGCCCCCAGGGCATCGCGCTGCGTCAGCAGCACGGCCCCCGCCCCCGCGCAGGAATCCAGCGCCACGTGCGCCGTGACGTCACAGCTCCCGTCCGGCACGGGCGCCACCTCCCGCCCCTCCCGAAACCCGGTCAGGGTGCCGTACACCGGCCGCCCACCGGCCAGGGTGTGGGCGTAGTCCACCGCCACCGCCAGACCCCGGTCCACGGTGGCGACGGCCGCCGCCCACGCCTCGTCCCGGGCCCGCCCGATCTCGGCCCGGCCGGCCCCCGGCCACCACCGCTCCACCCAGGCCCGGTCGGCGCCGGACAACACCTCGCCCGGGCTCTCGCTCCCGTCGGCGGCGACCAGCACGTACCGCCCGCCCTCCGCCACGTCCAGCGGCACGTTGTCCAGCCACTCGTTCGCGAACAGCAGCCCCACCGCCCCAGCGGGCGGCTCCGCCACCCACCGGATCCGCGGGTCCAGCCCGTCGGGCCGCGCCGCCTTCTCCACCGCGTACGCCCGCACCCGCTCCGCCGTCCGCGCCGGCAGCGCCGCCAGCACCCCGGCGGCCAGCTCCCCGCGCCCGGCCCCGACGTCGACGAAGTCCAGCCCTTCCGGGTGCCCGAGCTGCGCGTCCACCCGGCACAGCAGCCGCGCGACCGCGCCCGCGTACAGCGCCGAGGCGTGCACGGACGTGCGGAAGTGCCCGGCGGGCCCCGGGCCGCCGGGGCGCACGTAGAAGCCGCCGGGCCCGTACAGCGCCGTCTCCATCGCCGTCCGCCAGCGGACCGGCTGCCCGTCTTCACCCTGAGTGCCCTGCGTGCTCATCCCCCACAGGCTAAGCTCGCCCTCCACCTTGCGGAGTACACCCCCGGATGACGGATCGCCCCTGTGGTTGACTCCAGCACCTTTCTCCCTTGCCTACTCTGGGTTACGTGCAGCGCCTCTACGACTTCCTCCGCAGACACCCGACGGGCGTCGACACCTTCTGGGCTGTCCTCCTGTGCGGGATCGCGATGCTGGAGGTCACCGGCAGGGGGGTCGGCGCGGCCCCCAAGCTGCTCGCCGTGCCGTCGGTGCTCGCGATGGGCGCCGTCGTCTCGCTGCGCCGCAAGTGGACGCGGCCGATGTTCTGGACCGCGGTCGGCACCGGGGTCTACCAGCTGCTGACCGGCACCGAGGCCCATACGGCCGACTTCGGCATGCTGATGATCCTCTACACGGTGGCGGCCTCGGCCGAGGTCTCGCGCCGGTTCTCCCGTACCGCGTTCGCCATCGGAATGACCGCATCCCCCCTGTACGCCCTGCGTTTCCACGTGGACAAGGGCGACACCACGGACAACGTCTTCTTCACGCTCTTCGCGATCGTCCCCTTCGCCCTGGCCTGGGTGCTGGGCGACTCCCTGCGCACCCGCCGCGCGTACTACGCCCAGCTCGTGGAGCGCAACCAGCGCCTGGAGAAGGAGCGCGAGGCGCAGGCCAAGGTGGCCGTCGCCGCCGAGCGCGCCCGGATCGCCCGCGAGCTGCACGACGTGGTCGCGCACAACGTCTCGGTGATGGTGGTGCAGGCGGACGGGGCCGCGTACGTGATGGACGTGGCGCCGGAACAGGCCAAGGAGGCCCTGCAGACCATTTCCGGCACCGGCCGGCAGGCGCTGGCCGAGATGCGCCGCCTGCTGGGCGTGCTGCGCACCGGGGAGCCGCAGGAGTCCGAGGACTACGTGCCGCAGCCGGACGTCGAGCAGATCGAGGTGCTCGTGGAGCAGGTGCGGGCGGCCGGCCTCACCGTGGAGTTCGAGGTCGAGGGCGCGCCCCGCAAGCTGCCCAGCGGCGTTGAGCTGACCGCGTACCGGATCGTGCAGGAGGCGCTGACGAACACGCGCAAGCACGGCGGCCCGGACGCCAAGGCGAGCGTCCGGCTGGTCTACTTCGACGACGGGCTCGGCCTGCTCGTCGAGGACGACGGCCGGGGCGCGGCCCACGAGCTGTACGAGGACGGCGGCGCGGACGGCGCCGGGCACGGGCTGATCGGCATGCGGGAGCGGGTCGGTATGGTCGGCGGAACCCTGGACGCGGGCCCGCGCCCGGGCGGAGGCTTCAGGATCAGCGCTCTGCTCCCCCTCAAGAAGAAATGACGAGGTCGAGGTAACTGATGTCCATCCGAGTGATGCTGGTCGACGACCAGGTGCTGCTGCGCACGGGTTTCCGGATGGTGCTCGCGGCCCAGCCGGACATGGAGGTCGTCGCGGAGGCGGGCGACGGCCTGGAGGCGCTGGAGGTGCTGCGGGCCACGAAGGTGGACGTGGTGCTGATGGACGTGCGCATGCCGCGGCTGGACGGGGTCGAGGCCACGCGGCGGATCTGCGAGCCCGCCGAGCACCCCAAGGTGATCATCCTGACCACCTTCGACCTGGACGAGTACGCGTTCTCCGGGCTGAAGGCGGGCGCGAGCGGGTTCATGCTCAAGGACGTGCCGCCGGGCGAGCTGCTGGCCGCGATCCGCTCGGTGCACAGCGGTGACGCGGTGGTGGCCCCGTCCACGACGCGGCGGCTGCTGGACCGGTTCGCCCCGATGCTGCCGACCAGCACGCAGGAGCCGCAGAACAAGGAGATCGAGCGGCTGACGGAGCGCGAGCGCGAGGTCATGCTGCTGGTGGCCCAGGGGTTGTCGAACGGCGAGATCGCGGCCCGGCTGGTGCTCTCGGAGGCCACGGTCAAGACGCACGTGGGCCGCATCCTGACCAAGCTGAACCTGCGGGACCGGGTGCAGGTGGTCGTGCTCGCGTACGAGTCCGGCCTGGTCAGGGCGGGCGGCGGGGCGGGCTAGGGCCGGGCGGGCCCTCGGGTCAGCGCTGGACGAACTCGCACTGGGCGCCGGCAACGAGGGTGTCGAGTGTGGCGCTGTCGGCCACGACGAGGTCGAAGCCGGGGCCGCACGAGATCTTGTCGAAGCCGCCGTTGCGGCTGACGATCGTGTCGTTGCCGCCCCGCCCGACGAAGGTGGTCTCGCCCGGTGTGGAGCCCCAGCCGTCCGGGTCGGTGAGCCGGTCGTTGCCGTTTCCGCCGACGAGGATGTCCTGCCCCGGTCCTCCGTTCATGTCGCCGGGCAGGGTCGCCGTGTCGTTGGTGGCCGTGTCGTTCCGGTCGCCGAGGTTGGCGACGATCCGGGTGACGCCGTCGGTCGGGCCGGCGCAGATCACCGTGTGGCCGCTGCCGACGCAGCCCGGGCCCGCGGTGAGGTTGCTGGTCGTGTCGGTGACCCGGAGGGTCCCGGCGCTGAAGTCGTCGAACGTGACGGTGTTGACCTCGCCCGGCAGGGCGGTGAAGGTGAGCCGGCCGTTGATGATCGCCACGAAGGCGGGGCTCGCGGACGCGGGGCTCGCCAGGGCCATGGTCAGGGTGAGCGCGGCCGCGGCGGGCACTGCCAGACGGGCGGCGGTCCGGAAGCGGGAGGGCTTGAGGGGCATGGTGCTGTCGGTCCCTTGGGTCGCTGGGGCGCTGGTCGCGGACCCGGTCGAGGGGCCGCCGCCAGTCCTTACCCGGAGAGACCGGAGCCCTCTTGCGCTGCGCGCGGAGTTACCACGGCTGCGCCACGGCCGCCGTCCGAACGGACCCGTCAGGTCATCCAGCGGTCCGGGCCCGCCACCGCCCGCCCGGTGCGGGACCGGTCCGCCTGGGCCAGCAGCAGCTCCGCCGCCTCCCCAGCGCCGCGCAGCCGGGCCGTGACCGTGCCGTTCGCCCCGGTGTCGACGTGGACGTCGGCCACGCCATGGGCCCGCTGCCAGGGGCCCTGGGTGAGCCGGACGCTCTGCACCTTGGCGTGCGGGACGATCTCCGTCCGCCGGCACAGCAGGCCGCGCCGGGTCGCGAAGACCTCCGGCGAGACGGCCAGGCCGTAGCCCCTCCACCACACCGGCACCACCCAGCGCGCCCCGCGGCGCGGCGCGGGGTCGAAGTCCAGGGCGGCCGGGTCGGCGCCCGGCAGGACCCGGGCGATCAGCGCCTGTGCCTCGGCCCGCGGGGCCACCGGGGCCAGCACCCCGTTCTTCGAGCCGGCCACCGACAGTTCGATGCGGACCCAGCCGCGGCGCCGCCACAGCAGCGGCTCCACGATCCGTACGGACTGCACGCGCCCCGGCGGCACGGTCTCGTGGGCCCGGTCCAGCAGCCCGTGGTCCAGGCGCAGCCCGTCGGGGGACTCCGCGACGCGCCAGTCGTACTCCTCCATGAAGCGGCCGGCGGTGCCCGCCCAGGCCCCGCCGAGGAGCGGCAGCAGGATGCCGAGGGCGGCCCACGGGTTGTCGCTGAGCCACCAGACCACCACGGGCGCGGCCGCCACCACGGGCAGCGCCCACCAGGCGGACAGGGTCAGCGCGAGGGAGACGGCGAGGTCGCGCGGGCGCACCCGCAGCAGCTCCCGCTGCGGGGCCTCGCCGACGGCCGCCGCCTGCTCCGGGGCGAAGCCGGCGGCCCGGGCCAGCAGCTCGGCGCGCAGGGCCGCGGCCTCCCGCTCGCCGAGGAAGGCCAGCTCGTCCTTGTCCTCGGTGCCGATGACGTCGATCCGGAGGGCGGCGACCCCGGCGATCCGGGCCAGCAGCGGGCGGGTGACGTCGATGGCCTGGATGCGGTCCAGGCGGATGTGCGCGGTGCGCCGGAAGACCAGGCCGCTGCGGATGCGCAGCTCGGTGCCGGTGACGGCGTAACGGGTGGACCACCAGCTCAGGAACCCGTACAGGCCGAAGAGCAGGACGAGCGCGGCCAGGGAGAGCAGCTGCAGGGCGGGGGTCAGGCCGCCGATCCACTCGGCGAGCCGCTCGCCCTGCTGGACGGCCACGCCGCCGGTCGCGGCGATCGGCACCCAGGCGCGGCGCAGCGGGGTGAGCACGTGCAGCCGCCGCTCGGCGGCGGAGCCGGCGCCCGGGGCGGTGTCAGCGGCAGCGCCGGTGCCGCAAGCGTCCACGGGGTCGGCGGCGCCGGCGTCCACGGGGTCGGCGGTCACAGGCCCGCCGACCTTGCCCCGCCCAGCTCCGTCAGCCGGTCCCGCAGCCGCTCGGCCTCGGCGGGCGCGAGCCCGGGGATCTTGGCGTCGGTCGCCGCGGCCGCCGTGTGCAGCTGTACGGAGGCCAGCCCGAAGCGCCGCTCCAGCGGGCCCGAGGCCACCTCGACCAGCTGCATCCGCCCGTACGGGACCACGGTCTGCTCCTGCCACAGCACGCCCCGGCTGATCAGCAGGTCGTCGGCGCGCTCGGCGTACCGCCAGGACCGCCAGTTCCGGCCGAGCAGCACCCACCCCCAGGCCAGGACGGCGAGCCAGAGGAGCCCGCAGGCCGCCCAGGCGGGGCCGGCCAGCAGCCCGGGCACGAGCGCGGTGACGGCGGCGAGCGGCACCGTCCACACCACCAGCAGCAGACGCCTCAGCCGCAGCAGCCCGCCGGGCAGCCGCACCCACTCGGGGCGGCTCGTCTCACCCTTCGTCCCCGTTTCCATGCCCCCACCCTAGGGCTGCGAGAATGCCCGCATGACGGAGACGACGGTCGGCATCGGCGGCGCGGCGGAGAGCACCGACATGGTGCTCAACATCGGACCGCAGCACCCTTCCACGCACGGCGTGCTGCGCCTGCGCCTCGTCCTGGACGGGGAGCGGATCGTCAGCGCCGAGCCGGTGGTCGGCTACATGCACCGCGGTGCGGAGAAGCTGTTCGAGGCCCGGGACTACCGGCAGATCGTGATGCTGGCCAACCGCCACGACTGGCTGTCCGCGTTCTCCAACGAGCTCGGCGTGGTCATGGCGGTCGAGCGGATGCTCGGCATGGAGGTTCCCGAGCGGGCCGTGTGGATGCGGACCCTGCTCGCCGAGCTGAACCGGGTGCTGAACCACCTGATGTTCCTCGGGTCGTACCCGCTCGAACTGGGCGGGATCACCCCGATCTTCCACGCGTTCCGCGAGCGCGAGGAGCTCCAGGCGGTCATGGAGGAGATCTCCGGCGGCCGCATGCACTACATGTTCAACCGCGTCGGCGGCCTCAAGGAGGACCTGCCGGCCGGCTGGCTCGGCCGGGCGCGCGCCGCGATCGCCGACGTCCGCACCCGCATGGACGTGTACGACAAGCTGGTCCACGGCAACGAGATCTTCCGCGGCCGCACCCGCGGCGTCGGCGTCCTGTCGGCGGAGGCGGTGCACGCGTACGGGGTCTCCGGCCCGATCGCCCGCGCCTCCGGCGTCGACTTCGACCTGCGCCGCGACGAGCCGTACCTGGCCTACGGCGAGCTGCAGGACGTCCTGAAGGTGGTCACCCGCGAGGAGGGCGACTGCCTGGCCCGCTTCGAGTGCCTGCTCGACCAGACCCACAACTCCCTCGACCTTGCCGAGGCCTGCCTGGACCGGATGGCGCAGCTGCCGCCCGGGCCGGTCAACCAGCGCCTGCCGAAGGTGCTGAAGGCGCCCGAGGGGGCCACGTACGCCTGGACCGAGAACCCGCTCGGCATCAACGGCTACTACCTGGTGTCCAAGGGTGAGAAGACCCCGTACCGGCTGAAGCTGCGCTCGGCCTCGTACAACAACATCCAGGCGC
This sequence comes from Streptomyces sp. NPDC046876, assembly GCF_040645035.1. Classification (NCBI taxonomy): domain Bacteria; kingdom Bacillati; phylum Actinomycetota; class Actinomycetes; order Kitasatosporales; family Streptomycetaceae; genus Streptomyces; species Streptomyces sp. NPDC046876. The sequence continues at coordinate 44,113 of NZ_JBEYXK010000025.1, forward strand.
TGTCGGTGCTGCTGCCGGGCACGCTGGTCGCGGACATGGTGGCGATCCTCGGCTCGCTGTTCTTCGTCGTCGGCGACATCGACAAGTGACAACTCCGAGGAGCCGGAAGGCGGTTTGCGCCTAGGGTGCGGGGATGACCCCACGCATAGGCGACGACTACGACGGCTTTGACGGTTTCGACGGTTTCGACGGTTTCGACGGTTTGCCCGGCTACCTCCGGCGGCTCGGCTTCGCACGGCCGCCCCGGCCGACCGCCGAGGCGCTCTTCGCCCTCCAGCGCGCCCACCTCGAGCGCATCCCGTACGAGAACGTCGACATCCAGCTCGGCCGGCCGGCCGGCATCGCGCCCGAGCTGTCGGTGCGGCGCCTGGCCGCCGGGTACGGCGGCTACTGCTTCCACCTCAACGGGGCCTTCGCCCTGCTGCTGGAGTCCCTCGGGTACGAGGTGACGCGGCACGTCGCGGGCGTGCTCGGCCCGGCGGACCGCGAGCGGCACGACGTGAACGGCGACCACCTCGCGCTGACGGTGCAGGTCGAGGGCGAGGAGTACTTCGTCGACGCAGGGCTCGGCGACGGCCCGCACGAGCCGCTGCCGCTGCGCGCAGGAACCCACCGGCAGGGCGCCTTCACGTACGGGCTGGCCCCGTTGGAGGGGGACGCGCCCGGCTGGCGGTACGTGAACGAGGCCGCCCCCTGCCCGGTGGTCAACATCCTGTCGGCGCCCGCCGCGACGGCCGACTTCGAGGCTCAGCACGAGCGGCTGTCGACCTCGCAGGACTCCGGCTTCGTCCGCACCCTGGCCCTGCTGCGGCGCGACCCGGACGGCGTCGACACCCTGCGGGGCCGGGTGCTCAGCCGGATCGACCCGCAGAAGGGCACGACCGAGCGGGTCCTGGACACGCCCGGGGAGTTCTTCTCGGTGATCGGCGGCGTCTTCGGCCGCGCCCTGGACGACCTGACGGCAGCCGACCGGGAGGCGCTGTGGGCCCGGGTGCTCACGGCCCACGAGGCGTGGCTGGCCTCCCGGGAGGGCGCGAAGGCGGAGCGGGAGTAGCGGCCCCGCCGCCCGGAGGCCCTACCGGCCCGGGGGCCGGCCCGCCGCGCCGGGCGGGCGGTGCGAGAACGGGATCAGCGACAGCGCCAGCAGCATGACGGTGACCGCCGGCACCCCCAGGGCCGTGCTGTGCGCGGGCTCCACCGCGAGGAGCGCGACCAGTTGGACCCCCAGCGCCAGGCCGGCCACCACCTGGGCCCAGCCGAACAGGCCGGGCCGGCGGACCAGCCCGCGCTGCCGGCGCGGCATCCAGCCCCGGGTGAGCGTGGCGGTGCCCGAGCAGAGGAACAGCAGCGCCATCACCGCGATCGGCGCGGCCGCGCACAGTCGCCATCCCATCCCGGGCCCCTCTCCGTCGGCTGCCGCAGATGATGCCACGGGGCCGGCCGGGGTCCTGTCGGTGGGGGCGGGCACACTGGGGGCATGGCCCATTCACCCCGACGTTCCTGCCCCGTGTGCGGGCGCGACTGCGCCGTGACCGCCGGCCGGATCGCCCGGCACGATCCGCCGTCCGGGCGGGAGCGGGCCGGACTGGTGTCCTGTCCGGGGTCCCGGGCGCGGGTGGTGCTCGGCGCCTCGGCGCCGACGCTGGACGGGTTCGTGCTGTCCGAACTGCCCGGGCAGTTGCCCCTCTTCTGAGCCCCGCGCCGGCGGAGCTGAGTACGGCGGAGCGCCGGGCTGAGTAGTTCCGCGCATCCGCGGGCCGGGCCGGGCGGGCCATGATGGCGGCATGACCTGGAACCAGCCGTACGACACCACCACCGCTGCCGCTCCCACCGCCGCCGCGGCGCGGGCCGGCGGCCCGTCGATGGGGATGCGCCGCAGCTCGGGCATCGCCGGCGTGCTGCTGCTGCCCGCCCTGGTGGCCGCGAAGGTCGCCGTGCTGATGTCGGAGACGGGCAGCCGGTGCCTGATGTACGGCGGCTGCCGGCCCTTCCCCTTCGCCCTGTTCGGGGCGGTGTGCATCGCGGTCCTGGCCGCCGCGGCCGTGGTGATGACCGCGCCGCGCAGGTACCAGTCCGCGGCGCTGACGGTGCAGTTGCTGCTGGAGGCGGCGGCCGTGGTCATGGTGTGCGCCTATCCCTGAGCGGGCCGGGGGACGGGCCGGGGCACTCGGCCCTCAGGCCGCCGGCTGCTCCACCGGGGCGAGCAGCTCGACCAGGCGGCTGCTGCTGTCCGCCCCGAAGCCGGCTTCGACCCCGCGCCGGTACAGGTCGGCGTGGGCGGCGAGGATGCCCGTGTCCACGCCGGAGTCCGCGGCGGTGTGCAGGACGTGCTCGACGCTCGCGGCGCACATGGCGAGCCGGTCGACGGCGCCGGCGTGGTCGTGCGCGTCGATGCGGGGGGCGTAGAAGTCGAGGAAACCGCGCATGCTGTCGGTGGTCGCGGCAGCGTACGGACGGATGTCGGCGGCCGTCAGGCCGTTGGCCCGGGCGACGGCGACGGCCTGGTGGAAGCCGGTCATCGCCGTCCAGAACATGATCATGTTGAGCTGGTAGTACAGCTGCGCGTGGCCGGGGTCGGTGCCGCGGAAGTCGGTGGTGCCGAGGACGTCGAGCGCGGCACGGTGCGCGGAGTAGAGGGCCTCGGGGCCGCTGACGAAGATCGGCGACTCGGGCTTGCCGACGCCGGACGGCGGCACGTTGACCCCGCCGGTCAGGTACCCGGCGCCGCGGCCTCCGGCCCACCGCGCCGCCTTGCGCGCCCGCTCGGGGACGTCGGAGGACAGGTTGGCCAGCGTGCGGCCGGCGAGGTCGGCATCAGCGAGGGCGGTGAACAGGGCTTCGACGTCGATGAGGCTGACGACGGTGAGCCCGCTCGCGCGGACGGCGTCGGCGGCGGAGCCGGCCCGGCGGGCGCCGCGGGCGACGAGGTCGGCGTCCTTGCCGGCACTGCGGTTCCAGACGGTCACGCCGTAGCCGGCGTCGAGATAGGCGGCGGCCATGGCCCGACCCATGGGTCCCAGGCCGATGACGGTGACGGTGCGGTGCTGCTGCATGACGGAGTCCTCCCCCGGTCGAAGCTCTAGAACGAGCGCTCTATCCAGCGCCCGGGGCGACCGTAGCACGACTAGAACGAGCGCTCTATCCAATGGGCGGGGTAGGATCCCGACATGGCAGCCACGGCATCAGCAGCGAAGAAGGCGACGACGGCCAAGACGGCACGGGCGGCGCAGACGGCGCAGACGGCCGCGCCGGGCACGCGCGAGCGGCTGGTCCGCACCGCCTCCCGCCTCATGCAGCACGGCGGCTACGAGAACACCCCGGTCAAGCAGCTCGTGCGCGAGGCCGAGGCCACCCTCGGCTCGCTGTACCACTTCTTTCCCGGCGGCAAGCAGGAACTGGCGGTGGCCGCCGTCCACTTCGGTGACGAGGAGTTCGCCGAGCAGCTGCGCACCGGGCTCGGCTCCGACCCCGACCCCGCCCGCGCCCTGGAGGCCCTCACCGTCCTGCTCGCCGACGCCCTGGAGGCCTCCGACTGGCGGGACGGCTGCCCCGTGACCGCGACGGCCCTGGAGACCATCGGCCGCCTCCCGGAACTCCAGGCCGCCTGCGCCCGGGCCTTCCTCAACTGGCAGGAGCTCGTGGCCGCGAAGCTCCTGGCTTCGGGCATCCCCGAACCGGAGGCGCGCGACCTCGCGGTGACCGCCGTATCCACCCTCGAGGGCGCCGAAATGACCGCCCAGGTCACCCGGAGCCGCACCCCGCTGCTGCTGGCGGGCCGTCACCTGGGCCGCCTGGTGGCCTCGTACGCCGCCGCCTGAGGGCCGCGGAGGCACCAGGCCGGCGCGCCGCGCCCGCCCGGCATCCGACCGGTGGCGGAAGTCGACCGCGTCCGGCCCCGGTGGTTCCTGTGCGTCGCCCCGCTCAGGCCGAGGTCAGGCGCAGCAGGAGCGCGCCGCCGATGATCGAGGCGAAGGAGAGCAGGCGGGCGGGCGTGATCTTCTCCTTGAAGATGATCGAGCCGAGGGCGACCGTGCCGACGCCGCCGATGCCGGTCCAGATGGTGTAGCCGACGCTGACGTCCAGCTCCCGCAGGGCCAGCGACAGGGTGTAGATGCCGCCGGCGGCGGCGCCGAGGGTGAGCACGGACGGCCAGAGGCGGGTGAAGCCCTTGGTGGCGTTGGTACCGAGCGCGAAGGCGATCTCGAAGAGGATGGCGATACCGAGGAAGACCCAGGTCATGGCAGGTGTCCTTCTGGAAGAGGGCGCTGGGCGGCTGTGGGGTGTGCGAACGGTGCGGGCCGTCAGGCGACGGGCTGGGTGAGCGGGGCGGCCTCGGCCGCGGCGGCCTTCCTGGCCGCGACCGTGTCGGAGATCCGCAGGCCGAGGGCGCCGCCGATGATGAGGACGAAGGCGAGGACCTTCCAGGCGGTCATGGACTCGCCGTAGACGAGGGTGCCGAGGACCACGGTGCCGACGGCGCCGATGCCGGACCAGACGGTGTAGCCGACGCCCACGTCGATGGTCTTGAGCGCCTGGGACAGGGTGTAGATGCCGCAGGCCGCGGCGGCGGCCGTCAGGAGCGAGGGGCCGAGCTTGGTGAATCCGTCGGTCGCGTTGGTGCTGAGCGCGAAGGTGATCTCGAACAGGGACGAGAAGAGCAGCCAGGCCCAGCCCTTGGACACGGAGTGGCCCGTCGCGGTGGCAGACACAAGAACCTCCAGATAGTTGCTTGTACGTGCATGCATTATTGGTCCGCATTTTTCCCTGGGCGGGACCGACAGCGAGGCGATAAGCTTGCTTGAGCATGTATGTGGTTGTCAACGCGACGACAGATGAGGAGTCGAGGCGCCATGACCTCACCCACGACCGCACCTCCCGCCTCCTCCGACCAGGCGATGTGGGCCCGCGTGCTCACCCTGCACTCGCGCGTGGAGCGGCAGCTCGCCCAGGCCCTCCAGCGCCACCACGGCATAGGGCTCTCGGAGTACCGGGCCCTGGAGGACCTGTCGCAGGCGTCCGACGGCGAGCTGCGCATGCAGGAGCTGGCCGACCGCGTCGGGCTGGGCCAGAGCTCGGTGACCCGCCTGGTGGGCCGGCTGGACTCGGCGGGCTACGCGTACAAGGACCTGTGCCCCGACGACAAGCGCGGCGTGTACGCCGTCATCACCGACGAGGGCCGGCGCACGTACGGCGCGGCGCGCTCCACCTACGCCGAGGTCCTCAGCTCCGCCCTGAACACGGCCCACTCGGATCCCGACCTGGCCCGTACGGTGCAGTCGCTGCGCAACGCCCTATGAACAGCGCCCCTCGGCCCCGGTCGCAGCGCTAGGAGATGGCGCTGCGCAGGCGGACGACGTCGATCGGCTCGGTCTCGTCGTGGGCCGTCAGGTCGATGACCTGCCCCATGGCGCGCTGCTCCGGGGTGGCCGGCTTGAACTCCGGCTCGGCCGCGGCCCGGTCCTCGGTCTCGGCCTTGTGGACCGCGAGGGCCTCGGCGCCGACCACGTCGGCCAGGTCCTCGTTCTGGACGGACTCGATGACCGCGCGGGCCCGCTCGGCGCTCTTCGTCCCGAAGAAGTCGAAGCCGCCGACGGTGCGGGAGGCGGGCCGACGGGCCGCCTGGTACGGGGCCACGGGCGCGACCGGACGACGCGCCGGCAGGCCGGAGCCGGTGGTGGCGGCGGTCGCGGGCGCCGCGGCGGTCGCACCGGGCACCGGCGCGTCACCGGGGCGGCGGTGCTGCGCAGCGGCCGGTCCACCGCCCGGTGCACCCTCCAGGGCCCGGCGCTGCGCGGATCCGGCAGCAGCGGCGGCGGCTGCGGCCGCCGGCCGGGCCGGCGCCGGAGCGGAAGCGGCAGAAGCGGCGGAAGCGGCAGGAGTGGCGGGAATGGCAGGAGTGGCGGGAATGGCGGGCTGCTCCGCCCCGTCCGCGGCCTTCTGCGCCAGGGCGACCAGGGCCGCGTGGGCCCGGGCGTAGCCGACCGACGTGGGCGCGCCGCTGGAGGTGCGCTCCTCGCTCACCGCCGGAAGTTCCTTCGGGCCGCCGGCCGCCGGCGTCGCCGAGGCCTCGATGGCGAGCAGGCGGCGGCCCTCCAGGGCGCTGGCCCGCTCGGTCTCGGCGGTCGCGTACCGGCGCAGCAGGGCGGCGTGCTCGCCGCGGAGCCCGGCGAGTTCGACCCGCTTGGCCCGCAGTTTGGCGTCCAGCTTGGCGCGCAGCGCCCGGGCCTCTTCGAGGTCGGACTCGAGCTCGGCCACCCGCTCCTCGGTCCGCCACTCGTCCTTGACCCGCTCGCGCGCGAGCTCCGCGACGCGCCGGCCGGCCGCCCGGTCCCAGGCGCGCATGACGACGGCCCCCGCGATGCCGGCGGCCGCCGTGACGGCCACGAGCAGTCGCAGCGGGACGGGTTCCGCGAGCAGCCAGGCCACGGCCGCGCTGGTGAGGGAAACACCGGCGACGGCCGTCGGAAGGAGCAGCCGGTGCAGGGGTTCGGGATTGCGGTGGCGTCCACGGGGCATGGCCAGAAATTTACAGGGCGTGGGGGTCGTATGGGATGGCCGCCCGGCAATCTGTTCCCGGGCAGTTACCCGTCGTTTCTCCCCAAACCCGGCACCTCTACTGCTTCAGGAGGCCCTTCCCCTTCAGATAGGCCTTCGCGGCGTCCGCCGGCTTCTCGCGCAGGGCGTCCACGCGGTGGTTCAGGTCGATCAGGTCGGCCGTGGTGAGCGCCTTGGTCAGCTTGTCCAGGGCGGCCGCGATCTCCGGGTCGGCCGCGTCCTTGGCGTTGACGACCGGAAGGACGTTGTCGGCGTTCTGGAGCTTCTTGTCGTCCTCCAGCAGGACCAGTCCGAAGGAGTCCAGGGTCGCGTCGGTGGTCGTGGTGAGGACCAGCTGGTCGACGCCGTCCTTGACGGCCTGCTTGGCCTGCGGGGTGCCGACGCCCTTGGGATCGATGCCGGAGACGTCGATTCCGTACGTCTTCTTCAACCCGGGTGCGCAGAAGGGACGTACGGCGCACTCGTCGCCCGCCGCGATCTTCACCTTCTGCCCCGACCTGCCGAGGTCGGAAAGGGTCTTGATGTTGTTCTTCTGCGCGAAATCCTTCGAGACCGCGAAGGCGTTCTGGTCGACCGCGGCGCCCGCCGGCAGCGCCTTCAGGCCCAGCGGGCCCGCCAGCTTCTCCAGCCCCGCCACCGTCGCCGCGACGTCGCCGGAGGCCACCGGCTTCTCCTCGGGCGCCTTCGGCCCGTTGACCTTGGCGTTCAGGAACTCCGCGAGGGTCGCCGCGTACTCCGGGACGATGTCGATCTCGCCCTTCTCCAGGGAGGGCTCGTACAGCTCCCGGTTGTTGACCGTCGTGATCGAGGTGCTGTAGCCCGCGTCCTTCAGCACCTGCGCGTACAGCTCGGCCAGCACGTTGGACTCGGTGAACCCGGCCGCGCCGATCACCAGCCTGCCCTTGCCGGAGCCGGAGCCGGATTCCGCGGGCGCGGAGGCCCCGGCGTCCTTGCTCTTCTCCAGGCTGTCTCCGCCGCAGGCGGTGAGCGAGGCGGCGAGGGCCAGCGCCCCCAGGGCCGCACCGAGGGCGCGCGTGGACGTGATCATGTTGTGCTCCTCCGGAGGAGTGGAAGCGAACGGGGGACGACCGCGGGCCGGTCGGCAGGGGTGTGCGCTCAGCGCGCCGCCGGGCGGGGGAAGAGCCGGTCCGCCGCCACGAGGACCCCCTCGACCAGCAGGGCCAGCGCCGCCACGAGCAGGGCGCCCGCGACGACCTGCGGCGTGTTGTACGTGTTGAAGCCGGCGGTGATGATCCGGCCGAGGCCGCCCTGGCCGACCATCGCCGCGATCGTGGCCGTGGCGATGACCTGCACGGCGGCCGACCGCAGTCCGGTCATCACCAGCGGCCGCGCCAGCGGCAGTTCGACCCGCAGGAAGAGCTGGCCGCCGGACATGCCCATGCCGCGGGCGGCCTCCACCACGGAGCGGTCGACCTCGCGCATGCCGACGTACGCGTTCGTCAGCAGCGGCGGCAGCGCGAAGAGCACCAGCGCCGCCACGGTGGGCAGGTAGCCTGCGCTGCGCAGCGGCGAGACCATGAACAGGGCCAGTACCGCGAAGACCGGCACGGCCCGCCCGGCGTTGGACAGGTTCACCGCGAGCGCGCCGCCGCGGCCGATGTGACCGAGCCACAGGCCGACCGGCAGCGCCACGGCGCAGGCGATCGCGAGGGCGATCCCGCTGACGTACACGTGCTCGCCGAGGCGGTGCCACACCCCGCTCTCCCCGGACCAGTTGGACCCGTCCGCCAGCCAGTCGCCGGCCCCGCCCAGTACGCCCGCCATGCTCATCGCTCAGCCACCCGTCCCCGCCGCCGCGGCGCGCGTCCACGGCGTGAGCAGCCGCTGCAGCCCGAGCAGCAGCAGGTCCGCGACCAGCGCGAGCAGCACGCACAGCACGGAGGCCGTGAGCACCTGGGCCTTGAAGGAGCTGTTCACGCCGGGGCCGATCAGGTTGCCGAGGCCGCCCTTGCCGACGATGGAGCCGACGGTGGTCAGGGCCACCGTGGAGACGGTCGCGATGCGCACCCCGGCGAGCAGCGCGGGCAGCGCCAGGGGCAGTTCGACCTGCCACAGCAGCCGCCCGGGCCCGTACCCCATGCCGCGCGCGGCCTCGCGCACCTCCTCGGGGACCGCGTCCAGGCCGGCCATCGCATTGCGGACCAGGATGGTCAGCGAGTACAGCACCAATCCGGTCACCACCAGGGAGGCCGACAGCCCGAACAGCGGCAGCAGCAGGGAGAACATGGCGAGCGAGGGGATCGTGTAGAGGAGCGTGGTCGCGCCCAGGACGGGGGCGGCCCAGCGCCGGCCGCGGCGGGCCAGCAGGGCCAGCGGCAGGGACACGGCGAGGCCGATGAGCACCGAGACGGCGGTGATCCAGACGTGCTCGACGGTGGCGTCGGTCAGCTCCTGGGAGCGGGAGGTGACGTACTGCCAGCACAGCCAGTCGTTCGCCACCAGGCAGTTCTGCCCGGCCATGTCCCCACCCCCCGCCGTTCGTTCGCACACGCATCCGACAACACACTCTCAGGAGCGACCATAACCCCCACCGGCCGCGATGGCCGGAATCCTTCGCAGTCGGGCAACACTCCCTTCACACTTCCGCGTCGCGGGTAGGGAAGGATGGCGGTGTGATCCGATTCGAGCATGTGACCAAGCGCTACCCCGACGGGACGACGGCCGTCGACGACCTGTCCTTCGAGGTGGCGGAAGGCGAGCTGGTCACGCTCGTCGGCCCGTCCGGCTGCGGCAAGACCACCACGATGAAGATGGTCAACCGGCTCATCGAGCCGACCTCCGGCCGCATCCTGCTCGACGGCGAGGACATCGCCGCCGCCGACCCCGTCGCCCTGCGCCGGCGCATCGGGTACGTCATCCAGCAGGTCGGGCTGTTTCCGCACAAGACCGTCCTGGAGAACACCGCGACCGTGCCCCGGCTGCTGGGCACCTCCAAGGCCGCGTCCCGCGCCCGCGCCGCCGAACTCCTGGAGCTCGTCGGACTGGACCCGGCCGTGTACGGGGGCCGCTACCCGCAGCAGCTGTCCGGCGGGCAGCGCCAGCGCGTCGGCGTGGCCCGTGCGCTGGCCGCCGATCCGCCGGTGCTGCTGATGGACGAGCCGTTCGGCGCCGTCGACCCGGTGGTGCGCGAGCGGCTGCAGAACGAGTTCCTCGCGCTCCAGCGGACCGTGCGCAAGACGATCCTGCTCGTCACCCACGACCTGGACGAGGCGATCCGGCTCGGCGACCGCATCGCCGTCTACGGCGAGGGCACCATCGAGCAGTTCGCCCGCCCGGCCGAGGTGCTCGGCGCGCCGGCCACCGACTACGTCGCCTCCTTCGTCGGCGCGGACCGCGGGCTCAAGCGCCTCGCCGTCACCCCCGTCGAGGCCGCCGACCTCACCCCGGCCGATGCCGGCGGGGCGCCGCCGGCGGTCTCGGTGCCGCTCGGGGCGTCGCTGCGCGAGGCCCTGGCGACCCTGCTCCAGGAGGACTCCGGGCGGATCGGGGTCACGGACCCCGACTCCGGCGCGCTGGCCGGCGTACTGACCCCGGAGGGCGTGCACCGGGCGCTGCGGCGGGCGCAGGAGCAGCAGGCCTGAGGCAACCGGCGGCAACGGCGGCACCGACGACACCGGCCGGCAAAAAAGCGAGTGGCCGGCCCCCTTCGGGGTCGGCCACTCGTGGTCGTGCTCGCGCCGGCGCGGGTCAGGCCTGGATGCGGTTGCTCATCCACACCAGCATCGGAGGGATCTCGCGGCGCCAGGTGTTGAAGTTGTGGCCGCCGCTGTCGAGGATGATCGACGAGACCCGGTCCGGGCTCTTGACCAGCTTGATGAACTTGCGGGTGTCCGTGATGTTCGGCTCGCCCTTCTCGCTGCTGGTCACCAGGAACGAGGTGCCGCTCGGCTTCTTGTGCTCCATGCTGTACAGCACGTCGGCGCGCTTCTTCAGCTTGTCGTCGCCCATGAACAGGTTGCCCGTCGTGGCGTCGTTCGCGGCGTCGAAGTACGCCGACAGACCCACGGCGGCGCCGAAGGTCTGCGGGTAGTGCGCGGCGATCTTCAGGGCGCAGTAGCCGCCCGTGGAGTTCCCGATGAAGCCCATGTTCTGGGCCTTCTTGCCGACGCGGAACGTGCTCTGGATGGCCTGCGGCAGGTCCTGCGCGAAGAAGGTCTCCGTCTGCGGGCCACCGGGTATGTCCACGCATTCGGTGTCGCGCGGCGGCGCGACCGTCGGGCGCAGCATGACCAGGATCATCGGCTTCATCTTGCCCGCCTTGGCCTGCTTGAAGGCCGTCATCGGGTAGTTCAGCCCTTTGATCAGGTTCTCCGCGGTGCCCGGGTAGCCGGTCAGCACGATCGACGCCGGGAACGTCTTGTCCTTGTGCTGGGGCTGGAAGTACTCCGGCGGGAGCCACACGTAGCCGGGGCTCGTTATTTTCGACTTCTCGCCGGTTATGGCAACCTTCAGGATCTGCCCGCCCACCTGGGGCTGGGCGCCGCCCGGAACGTCGAGCTTCTGCTTGTCGACGACCTTGATGTCCTTGCTGCTCATCGAGTGGTCGACGACCTTGCCGACCGACGTCTCCTGGCCGAACAGGTCTGCCCATGAGCCGTAGAAGGAGAACGACTGGTTCGCCGCCAGGCCCACTGCTGCGAAGACCGCCAGCTGCGTCGCGAGCAGGAGGCCGATCCGGCCGAGCAGCGCACGCCAGGTGCGGCCCGAGAGCCGGGGCCACAACCACACCGTGGCTGCGAACAGCAGCACACCGGCGGCGACGGCCAGCGCCAGAACCGTATTACTGGTGAGACCCATGAGCAGTCAGTCGACTTTCTGATGGCAGGGCTAGTTTTTCTGGGCGGAAGAGTGAACCCGCTCGGCCCCGGTGTCGTCCTAGTGGACGCACCACACTCCGGAGGCTGTCGCGGCCTTCGGCCACATGATCTCTCGCGGAGCAACGGGAAAGCGATGTCTAGCAGGATAGATGGCGATAAGTCGGGACAGGTTCCGAGCGGGGTGCGCCGAATCTTCCGAGGGCCACGACCGGAGGCGGTGCCGACCCTGGTCGGCACGGCCGCCATGGTCGTCGGCCTCCTCGACGTCGCGGCGGGCGTCTTCCCGCGCTTCCGGCACAGCCGGATCCACGCCCTGACCGAGGTGCTGCCCGGCTCGCTGGGCCCCTTCGCGGCCGCCCTGTCGATCAGCGCGGGCGTCCTGCTGCTCCTGCTCGCCCACGGCCTCAAGCGCCGCAAGCGCCGCGCCTGGCGGGCCGCCGTCGTTCTGCTGCCCGCGGGCGCGGTGGCGCAGTTCACGTACCGGCACTCCGTCATCGGCGTGGTCATCGCCGCCCTCCTGCTCGCACTGCTCGTCCGCCACCACGGCGAGTTCAAGGCGCTGCCCGACCCGCGCAGCCGCTGGAAGGCCCTCGCCAACTTCGTGCTGATGAGCGCCGGCTCCATCGGCCTCGGCCTGGTCATCGTCAACTCCCACCCGGGGCGTGTCGTCGGCCATCCGGGTATTTACGAGCAGATCACCCACGTCGTGTACGGCCTCTTCGGCTTCGAGGGCCCGGTCGACTACGCCGGACGGGTGTCCTGGACCGTCGGCTACTCCCTCGGCGCCCTCGGCCTGCTGACCGCGCTCACCACCGCCTACCTGGCGCTGCGCCCCGAGCACCCGGCCGCCCGCCTCACCGCCGACGACGAGGCCAAGCTGCGCGAGCTGCTCGCCAAGCACGGCGCCCGCGACTCCCTCGGCCACTTCGCGCTGCGCCGCGACAAGGCCGTCGTCTTCTCCCCCAGCGGCAAGGCCGCCGTCACCTACCGCGTCGTCTCCGGCGTGATGCTCGCCTCCGGCGACCCGATCGGCGACGTCGAGGCCTGGCCCGGCGCCATCGAGCGGTTCATGGCCGAGGCCAAGGCCCACTCCTGGACCCCGGCCGTCATGGGCTGCAGCGAGACCGGCGGCGAGGTCTGGACCCGGGAGACCGGCCTGGACGCCCTCGAGCTCGGCGACGAGGCGATCGTCGACGTCAAAGACTTCTCGCTGACCGGCCGCCCCATGCGCAACGTCCGCCAGATGGTCAAGCGCATCGAGCGCAACGGCTACACCACCAAGGTCCGCCGCGTCGCCGACCTGACCGAGGAGGAGCTGGAGCAGGTCCGCGGCGCCGCCGAGGCCTGGCGCGGCACCGACACCGAGCGCGGCTTCTCCATGGCCCTGGGCCGCGTCGGCGACCCCGACGACGGCGACTGCATCATCGCCACCGCCCACCGCACCGAGGAGGGCGACACCAGCCCCTTCGGCGACCTCAAGGCCATCCAGCACTTCGTGCCCTGGGGCAAGGACGGCATGTCGCTGGAGCTCATGCGCCGCGACCGCGCAGCCGACCCCGGCATGAACGAGCTGCTGATCGTCGCCTCCCTGGAGGCCGCCCCCGGCCTGGGCATCGAGCACGTCTCGCTGAACTTCGCGATGTTCCGCTCCGCCCTCGCCCGCGGCGAGAAGATCGGCGCCGGCCCGGTCCTGCGCGCCTGGCGCAGCCTGCTGGTCTTCCTGTCCCGCTGGTTCCAGATCGAGTCGCTGTACAAGTTCAACGCGAAGTTCCGCCCCCGCTGGGAGCCCCGCTTCGTCGTCTTCCGCACCACCCGCGACCTGCCCCGCATCGGCTTCGCCGCCATGCAGGCCGAGGGCTTCGTCACCCTGGCCCTGCCCCGGCTGTTCGCGAGCCGCCGCGGACCCAAGCCGGCCCGCGCCTGCGCCCACACCCACCTGAGCGCCGCCGTACCGGCCCAGGCGTCGGCCGAGCAGCGCGAGGTCCGGGCCGCCTGACGGGCGCGGCCACCGGTATACGAAGGACGCACGCACACACACGCACCGCGCAGGGCCCCGGCAGCCGACAGGCCGCCGGGGCCCTGCCGCATCCGGGCAGCCCTACCCTGGGACCATGAACAACACGCACGGGGCCGCCGGCAGGGGCCGGATCGCAGGCCTGCCGGAATGGGACCGCTGCGGGGTCATGGGCGTCGTCAACGTCACGCCCGACTCCTTCTCCGACGGGGGCCGCTGGTTCGACACCACCGCCGCCGTCAAGCGCGGCCTCGACCTCGTCGCCCAGGGCGCCGACCTCGTCGACGTCGGCGGCGAGTCCACCCGCCCCGGCGCGACCCGCGTCGACGAGGAGGAGGAGCTGCGCCGCGTCGTCCCCGTGGTCCGGGGCCTCGCCTCCGAGGGCGTCACCGTCTCCGTCGACACCATGCGCGCCTCCGTCGCGGACCGGGCGGTCGCCGCCGGAGCCGCCCTGGTCAACGACGTCAGCGGCGGGCTCGCCGACCCCGGCATGATCCCGGCCGTGGCCGCCGCCGAGGTCCCGTTCGTGGTCATGCACTGGCGCGGCTTCAGCGCCGACATGAACCGCCTCGCCGTCTACGGCGACGTCCTCGCCGAGGTCACCGCCGAGCTGCGCACCCGCATCGACGCGGTCACCGCCGGCGGGATCGCCCCCGAGCGCATCATCGTCGACCCCGGCCTCGGCTTCGCCAAGAACGCCGAGCACGACCTCGCCCTGGTCGCCCACCTCCCCGAGCTGCGCGCCCTCGGCTTCCCACTGCTGGTCGCCGCCTCGCGCAAGCGCTTCCTCGGCCGGGTCCTGGCCGGCGCAGCCGCCGCCACCCTGCCGCCGGCCCGCGAGCGCGACGCCGCCACCGCCGCCGTCTCCGCCATCGCCGCCCACCAGGGCGCCTGGGCCGTACGGGTCCACGAGGTACGGGCCACGGCCGACGCGGTTCGGGTGGCCCGCGCGGTGGAAGGGGCTCTGTGACCCGGCCCGCATCCCGGGCCCGTACCGCCAGGGAAGGGGCATGGTGAGCCGAAGCGACATCGAAGCCGTCGAAGGGGCCAACACGGCCTTCTACGAGGCCATGGAGCAGGGGGACTTCGACGCGCTGTCAGCGCTCTGGCTCGAGGACGAGATCTCCTGCGTGCACCCCGGCTGGCCCGTGCTCACGGGCCGCGGCGAGGTGCTGCGCTCGTACGCGCTGATCATGTCCCACACGGACTACATCCAGTTCTTCCTGACCGACACCAAAGTCAGCGTCCTCGGCGACACCGCCCTGGTCACGTGCACCGAGAACATCCTCAGCGGGGGCCCCGCCGAGGACGGCGGAGAGCTCGGCCCGCTCGTCGGCCAGCTGGTCGTCGCCACGAATGTGTTCATCCGCACATCCGACGGCTGGCGCCTGTGGTCCCACCACGGTTCTCCCGTGCTGACCGAGTCCGACGAGGACGAGGAAGAGGCCTCCGGCTGACCCCTCCGACGAGGTCCGGCCCCTTTCGCAGGTAGATTCGAAGGCGGACGACGCCGACCGCACTCGGCGCAGGACCATGGATCCGGGGAGTCCCGGACCGGATGCACCTACGAAAGCAGGAGTGATTCGCGTGGATCGTGTCGCGCTGCGCGGCCTCAAGGCTCGCGGGCACCACGGCGTCTTCCCCCGGGAGCGCGAGGAGGGCCAGACTTTCATCGTCGACCTCGTGCTGCACATCGACTCGCGCCCCGCCGCCGCGGACGACGACCTGGCGAAGACCGTCCATTACGGCGTCGTCGCCGAGGAGGTCGTGGACGTGGTGCAGGGCGAGCCCGTGGACCTGATCGAGACGCTGGCCGAGCGGATCGCCCAGCAGTGCCTGAAGCACGAAGCGGTCGCCGAGGTGGAGGTCGTCGTGCACAAGCCGGACGCCCCCATCACCGTCCCCTTCGACGACGTGACCATCACGATCACCCGGAGCCGCGCGTGAACAACGAACAGCACGCCCAGAGCGACCCCACCGTCCAGCCCGTCCCCGCATCCGTCGTCGAGGCGGTCGACGCGGCCGACGTCACGCTCTCCAACCCCAAGTGGGCCGTGATCGCGCTCGGCTCGAACCTCGGCAACCGCATGGACACCCTCCAGGGCGCCGTCGACGCCCTCGGCGACACCCCCGGCGTGCGGGTCAAGGCCGTCTCGCCGGTCTACGAGACCGAGCCGTGGGGCGTCGAGCCCGGCTCGCAGCCCTCGTACCTCAACGCGGTGGCGCTGGTGAAGACCACCCTGCCGCCGTCCTCCCTGCTGGAGCGCGGCCACGCCATCGAGGAGGCCTTCGACCGCGTCCGCGAGGAGCGCTGGGGCCCGCGCACCATCGACGTCGACATCGTGTCGTACGCCGACGTGGTCTCCGCCGACCCGGTCCTCACCCTCCCGCACCCCCGGGCCCACGAGCGCGCCTTCGTGCTGGCCCCGTGGAACGACGTCGACCCCGAGGCCGAGATCCCCGGCCGCGGCCCCGTCGCCACCCTCCTGGCCGGAATCGGCCTCGCCGGCGTCACGCCGCGCCCCGACCTGGAACTCCGCCTCCCCGAGTAATCGTTAGCGTGTGGTCTGCGGACCACACACGATGCAGGAAGCGGGGAACGGGGACGTGAAGCAACTGAGGCCGGCGGTCCTGGCCGGGATCTTCGCCGTGGCCGGAGTGCTGTCCTGGGCGGGGGCCCGCCTGTGGAACGCGTACGGGACGCTGCCGGGCATCCCGCTGTTCGCGCCCGTCGTACTGGGCGCCATCGCGGTCGTCCTGCTGGCCACGGCCCTCTCGCTGCGCGCCCGCCTCAAGGCCCAGCGCGAGCGGCGCCCCGGGGCCAAGGGCGTGGAGCCGCTGATGGCGGCCCGCGCGGTCGTCTTCGCCCAGTCCAGCGCCCTGGTGGCGGCCCTCGTGGCGGGGCTGTACGGAGGCGTGGGCGTCTTCCTGCTGGCCGATGGCCTGGACGTACCGGCCCGCCGGGACCAGGCCTGGTACGCCGGCTTCTCGGTCCTGGCCGGCGCGGCGGTCATCGCCGCCGCCCTCTTCCTGGAACACGTCCTGAAACTCCCCGAGGACGACGACACCACCCCCCAGTCCCCGGCCCGCGCCTAGGCCGGCTCTTCGCCGTCGGGGAGGAGCTGCTGCCACAGCGGGCGACCCAGCAGGTTCGCGTCCTCCCAGAGGGCGAGCTCCAGCTCGGTCAGGTACTCCCCGCCCCAGGCGAAGACGAGCGCTTCGCCGAGCAGCCGGCCGGAGGGCGCCCGCACCAGCCGGGACGCCACCACCGGGCCGTCCTCGCCCGGCACCGCCGGCGGGGCGGCCCCTTCGTCCACTTCCAGGTACACGCTCCCGCACGGGCAGGTGCAGCCCGGCGCCATCCGCGTGTACGGCAGCTGCGCCCGGTAGGCGCGGTGGGCCTCGGTGTCCTCGCGCAGGACCAGCTCCAGGGTGCGGCGCACGTCCTCGCTCAGCGGCTCCCAGACCGGCTCGGCCGCCGCCTGGCCCGAGGCTCCCCCCGGAGCCACCGTCAGCGGGCCATTATCAGGCTCATCGCCTCGTTGCGGGTGGCCGTGGCGCGCAGCTGGCCCCGGACCGCCGAGGTGGTGGTCTTCGCGCCCGGCTTGCGGATGCCGCGGACCGACATGCACATGTGCTCGGCCTCGACGACGACGATCGCGCCACGCGCCTCCAGGATCTCCATCAGGGAGTCGGCGATCTGCGTCGTCAGCCGCTCCTGCACCTGCGGACGCCGCGCGAACACCTCGACCAGGCGGGCCAGCTTCGACAGCCCGGTGATCTTGCCGCTCTCCGCCGGGATGTAGCCGACGTGGGCGACACCGTGGAACGGGAGCAGGTGGTGCTCACAGAGGCTCACGATCTCGATGTCCTTCACGAGGACCATCTCGTCGTGTCCGAGGTCGAACGTCGTCGTCAGGACGTCCTCGGGCTTCTGCCACAGTCCCGCGAGGATCTCCCGGTACGCCCGGGCCACGCGCGCCGGCGTCTCCAGAAGGCCCTCGCGGTCCGGGTCCTCGCCGACCGCGATGAGGAGCTCTCGAACGGCGGCCTCGGCCCGCTTCTCGTCGAACACGCCGATCGTGCCCTCGCCGTCCAGGGTCACTGGGTCGGTCATCTGTGCCTCGTTCCTGTCTGCGCTCACACGGGCATACGAAAATGCCGCGCCCCCCAGGCTAGAACCTGGGGGGCGCGGCATTCATTCCGGGCCCGGTGCCGGCCGCCTGCTACTCGGCGCGGTCCTCCGGGGCGGGGTCCTTCTCCACCGACACGGCCGACGCGGCGGCCGCGGAGGTGCCGTTCGCCGAGTTCGTCAGCTGGAGCTCCTTGGGCGAGAGCACCGGCGGGCG
This sequence comes from Streptomyces sp. NPDC046876, assembly GCF_040645035.1. Classification (NCBI taxonomy): domain Bacteria; kingdom Bacillati; phylum Actinomycetota; class Actinomycetes; order Kitasatosporales; family Streptomycetaceae; genus Streptomyces; species Streptomyces sp. NPDC046876. The sequence goes on from NZ_JBEYXK010000025.1 coordinate 61,869, forward strand.
GGTCGACGGGGTGCGGTGCGCGGAGCCGGTCCACGCGGGGCGGGCCGGGCGCTTGACGACCGTCGAGAAGATCTCGGCGATCTCCTCCTTGCCCAGCGTCTCCTTCTCCAGGAGGGCCAGGACCAGGTTGTCGAGCACGTCGCGGTTCTCGACCAGGATCTCCCAGGCCTCGTTGTGCGCGGTCTCGATGAGCTTCTTGACCTCTTCGTCGACCAGCGCCGCGACCTCTTCCGAGTAGTCCCGCGGGTGCGACATCTCGCGGCCCAGGAACGGCTCGGTGTTGTCCCCGCCGAACTTGATCGCGCCGAGGCGCTCGGTCATGCCGTACTGCGTGACCATCGCGCGGGCCGTGGCCGTGGCCTTCTCGATGTCGTTCGCGGCGCCCGTGGTCGGGTCGTGGAAGACCAGTTCCTCGGCCGCGCGGCCGCCCAGCATGTACGCGAGCTGGTCGAGCATCTCGTTGCGCGTGGTCGAGTACTTGTCCTCGTCGGGCAGGACCATGGTGTAGCCCAGGGCCCGGCCGCGGGACAGGATCGTGATCTTGTGGACCGGGTCCGAGTTCGGCGAGGCCGCCGCGACCAGGGCGTGGCCGCCCTCGTGGTACGCGGTGATCTTCTTCTCGCGGTCCGACATGATCCGGGTCCGCTTCTGCGGGCCCGCCACGACGCGGTCGATCGCCTCGTCGAGCATGTGGTTGTCGATCAGCTTCCGGTCCGAGCGGGCGGTCAGCAGGGCCGCCTCGTTCAGCACGTTGGACAGATCGGCACCGGTGAAGCCGGGGGTGCGCCGGGCGACGGCCGCGAGGTCGACGTCCGGGGCGACCGGCTTGCCCTTCTGGTGGACCTTGAGGATCTCCAGACGGCCCTGCATGTCCGGGCGGTCGACCGCGATCTGCCGGTCGAAGCGGCCCGGGCGCAGCAGCGCCGGGTCGAGGATGTCCGGACGGTTCGTGGCGGCGATCAGGATGACGCCGCCCTTCACGTCGAAGCCGTCCATCTCGACGAGGAGCTGGTTCAGGGTCTGCTCGCGCTCGTCGTGCCCGCCGCCGAGGCCCGCACCGCGGTGCCGGCCGACGGCGTCGATCTCGTCGACGAAGACGATCGCCGGGGCGTTCGCCTTGGCCTGCTCGAACAGGTCGCGGACGCGGGAGGCGCCGACACCGACGAACATCTCGACGAAGTCGGAACCGGAGATCGAGTAGAACGGGACGCCGGCCTCGCCGGCGACGGCGCGCGCCAGCAGGGTCTTGCCGGTGCCGGGCGGGCCGTACAGGAGCACGCCCTTGGGGATCTTGGCGCCCACGGCCTGGAACTTCGCCGGCTCCTGGAGGAACTCCTTGATCTCGTGGAGCTCCTCGACGGCCTCGTCCGAGCCGGCGACGTCGGCGAACGTCGTCTTCGGGGTGTCCTTGGTGATGAGCTTGGCCTTGGACTTGCCGAAGTTCATCACCCGGGAGCCGCCGCCCTGCATCTGGTTCATCAGGAACAGGAAGACGACCACGATGAGGACGAAGGGCAGGAGAGAGAGCAGCACGCTCAGGAACGGGCTGGTCTTGTCCGGGGCGACCTCGTACCCGCCGGGGATCTGGCCGGCCTCGTACTTGGTCTGGAGGTTCTGGGCGAGCTGGACGCCCTGGTCCCCGATGTAGTTGGCCTGGAACTTCGAGCCCGACTTCTCGCCGAGCTTCTCGTTCTTCTTGAGGTCAATCTTGATCATCTGGCTGTCGCCGGTGGTCAGGCGCGCCTGCTCGACCTGGCCACTGTTGATCGCCTTGATGACCTCGCTGGTGTCCACCGACTTGTAGCCGCCGCCACCGCCGACGACATTCATCAACACGACCACGGCGAGGACGGCCAGCACGATCCACATGACCGGCCCACGGAAGTATCGCTTCACGTCCATCCATACGGGGCGCCGGGCGCCCCGTCCCTCCTGCCCGTAGGTAAATGCTGCTGCGAGTAAAGACTGTTCTTCGGACTGTTCTTCGGACTGTTCTTCGGAATCTACCCCTGTATTGTCACCCGCGGCCCCGTGGGACGGCTGACAGAACTGCTTTCCCCTGCTCCAACGGCGGGAAGCGTTCCAGGGTTCCCCTGCGGGGGCCCCGATCGGGACCCCCGGGCACGGCGTGCGTCAGCCGCCGTAGACGTGCGGGGCGAGGGTGCCGACGAACGGCAGGTTGCGGTACTTCTCCGCGTAGTCGAGGCCGTAGCCGACGACGAACTCGTTCGGGATGTCGAAGCCGACCCACTTCACGTCGATGGCGACCTTCGCGGCGTCGGGCTTGCGCAGCAGCGTGACGACCTCGAGGGAGGCCGGCTGGCGGGAGCCCAGGTTCGACAGCAGCCAGGACAGGGTCAGGCCCGAGTCGATGATGTCCTCGACGATCAGGACGTGCTTGTCCTTGATGTCGGTGTCGAGGTCCTTGAGGATCCGCACCACGCCGGAGGACTGGGTCCCGGCGCCGTAGGAGGACACCGCCATCCAGTCCATGGTGAGCGGGGTGGACAAGGCGCGCGCCAGGTCCGCCATCACCATCACGGCGCCCTTGAGGACGCCGACGATGAGCAGGTCCTTGCCCGCGTACTCCGCGTCGATCTTCGCGGCCAGCTCGGCCAGCTTCGCGTCGATCTCTTCCTTGGTGATGAGCACCGACGCCAGGTCGTTGCCCATGTCCTTCTCGTCCACCCGCATCACTTTCGTTGTCGGCCGGGACTCCGGGGGTGCCCCCGGAGGACTCAGCCGTGTTTCAGCACCAATCAGCCCTGCCGGATGACAAGTCTGCCACCCTGGCGCTGGGCCTCGACCCGGCCGGGCAGGTTGATGGCCCCCTGACCGCGCCATCCGGTGATGAGCCGGTCGACTTCCTCGATGTGGCGGGCGAAGAGGGAGCCTGCGGGGGAGCCTGCGGCGACGACGGCGCGGCGCAGGACGCGCCGGCGGACGGCGGGGGGCAGGGCGTAGAGCTTGGCGCACTCCAGGCGGCCGTCCGCGTCCGTCACGCCGGCCTCGGCCTCGGCGGCCCAGGCGTCGAGTGCGTCGGCGTCGTCGCGGGAGAGCTGGGCGGTGCGGGCCAGCGCCTCGACGACCCCCTTGCCCAGCGCCTTCTCGAGGGCGGGCAGTCCCTCGTGGCGGAGCCGGGAGCGGGTGTAGGCGGGGTCGGTGTTGTGCGGGTCGTCCCAGACGGGCAGGGACTGGACCATGCAGGCCTTGCGGGCGGTCTGCCGGTCGATCTGGAGGAAGGGGCGGCGGTAGCGGTGGGTGCGCCCGGTGGCGCCGGAGACTTCGGCCATGCCGGACAGGGAGCGGATGCCGGAGCCGCGGGCGAGGCCCAGCAGGACGGTTTCGGCTTGATCGTCCCGGGTGTGGCCGAGCAGCACGGCCGCGGCGCCGAGCCGGTCGGCGGCCTCGTCCAGGGCGGCGTAGCGGGCGTCGCGGGCGGCGGCCTCGGGTCCGCCGTCGCGGCCGACGCGCACGGCGACGGACTCCACCGGGTCGAGGCGGAGTGCGGTCATGCGGGTGACGACCTCGGCGGCGCGCAGGTCGGAGCCCGCCTGGAGGCCGTGGTCGACGGTGATGCCGCCCGCCCGGATGCCGAGCTTGGGCGCCTCGAAGGCGAGGGCGGAGGCCAGGGCCATGGAGTCCGCACCGCCGGAGCAGGCGACGAGGACCAGCGGCGGGGCCCCCTCCGCAGCGGCGCCGCGGCCGGCGGCGGGCCGTTCGGCAGCGGGTCGTTCGGTGAGGTCGGTCAGGACGTCGTGGAGAACGCGGCGGACCGCCAGGCGTATCGCCGCGACCGCAGGATGGGGACCCATGTCCGGTGCCCTTCGGTGGAGTTCGGATGCCTCTGAAGGCTTCGGAGGCTCGGCACTGCCCCTGCGAGAGGGGGTTGTCACTCAGAGTGCGTCGATGGTGACAGAACCGAGCCGTTCCCTGAGCATCGCACGCCCTTCCACGCCCCACGGTCCCTCGGACGGGTGACGCTTCTTCCCCCAGTGAGACATGTTTACGCCCCCTGGGTCACTCCCCTTCGCTCGGTTCGCTCCCCCTGCGGTGCACGCGGGCCACCCAGTCCGCGGGCCGCGCGATCTCGGCCTTGGTGGGCAGCGTGTTCGGGGACGTCCACACCCGGTTGAAGCCCTCCATGCCGACCTGGCCGACGACGGCGCGCACGAAGCGCTCCCCGTCGCGGTACTGGCGCAGCTTGGCGTCGAGGCCGAGCAGCTTGCGCAGGGCGGCGTCGAGGCGGCCCGCACCGCTGACCCGGCGCTGCTGGAACTTCTCGCGGATCTCGGCGACGGAGGGCACGACCTCGGGGCCGACGCCGTCCATCACGAAGTCGGCGTGTCCTTCGAGCAGGGACATGACGGCGGTGAGGCGGCCGAGGACCTCGCGCTGCTCGGGGGTCTGGACGAGCTCGACGAGGGAGCGGCCCTCGTCGCCCTGCTCGGAGTCGGGGCGGGCGCCGGCCCAGGACTGGACGGCCTCGCGCAGGCGTTCGAGGATGGTCGCCGGGTCCATCTCGGTGGCGCCGAGGAAGGTCTGGATCTCGCCCTCGAGGTGGTCGCGCAGCCACGGGACGGCGGTGAACTGGGTGCGGTGCGTCTCCTCGTGGAGGCAGACCCACAGCCGGAAGTCGTGCGGGTGGACCTCCAGCTCGCGCTCGACGTGGACGATGTTGGGCGCGACGAGCAGCAGCCGGCCGCCGCCCGCGGGCGAGCCCGGCAGGTCCCCGCCGAGCGGGGCGAAGGTCTCGTACTGGCCGAGCACGCGGGAGGCGAGGAAGCTCAGCAGCATGCCGAGCTCGACGCCGGTGACCTTGCCGCCGACCGCGCCGAAGACGGCCGCGCCGGGGGTGCCCGCGCGGCGCTCCTGCATCTTGCCGAGCAGCGGCGCGAGGAGCTCGCGGAACCCGGCCACGTTGGCCCGGACCCAGCCGGGCCGGTCGACGACGAGGACGGGCGTATCGGCGACGGCGGCGCCCTCGGGGATCATCCGGGTGAACTCGCGGACGTGGCGCTCGGAGGTCCTGGCATGCCTGCGCAGCTCCGCGACCACGGCCCGGGCCTCGTCGCGGCTGACCTCCGGACCCGGCCGGACCAGCCGGATCGCGGTCGCCACCGCGAGGTTCCAGTCGACCATCTCCGCACCACCGATGCTCGTCATGCGTCAACGGTACGTGGACCAGCGCGGATGCGGATCCCCTGTGGACGCCCCGGTCGGCCCGCGCCTCAGCGCGGCGCGCCGGCCACGGCTGCCGCGAGCTTGTCCAGCCCCTTCTCGGCGGCTCCTCCGTCGGGTGCGTTCGCGGTCAGGAAGGCGAAGGCGAGCAATCGCCCGGAGGGGTCCACGACCGTGCCGGAGAGGGAGTTCACCCCGGTCAGGGTGCCCGTCTTGGCCCGGACCAGGCCGGCGGCCGGGGAGCTGCCGGCGTTGCGGGCGCGCAGGGTCCCGGTGAAGCCGGCCACGGGCAGCCCGGTGAGGACGGGCCGCAGCTCGGGGTGGCGGGGGTCGGCGGCCCGGGCCAGGAGGCCGGTGAGCAGGCCGCTGCTGACCTTGTCGGCGCGGTTCAGGCCGCTGCCGTCGGCGAAGCGGGAGCCGGCCACCTCGACGCCGAGAGCGGCGAGGCGGTCCGTGACGGCCTTCTCGGCGCCCTCGAAGCTGGCGGGCTGCCCCGAGGCGAGGGCGGTCTGCCGGGCGAGGGCCTCGGCGATGTCGTTGTCGCTGTTGGTCAGCATCCGCTCGACGAGGCCGGCGACCGGCGTGGACAGGGTGGCGGCGAGCGGCGGGGCGCCCGGGGCGGGCTTCGCCCTCGCCGGGTCGGCGGTGACCTTGATGCCGCGCTCCTTCAGCAGGGCGGCGAAGGCGGCGGCGGTCTCGGCGGCCGGGTCCTCGACCCGGTCCACGGGGCCGGAGGTGGAGTCGTCGGGGCGGCCCTCGTCGGCGGCCAGGGGCGTGACGAGGGCGATGTTGGCGTTGACGCCGATCGGGTGGCGGGCGGCTCCGGTGTAGAGGGAGTCGTCGTAGCCGAGGGTGACGCTGTCGGTGCCGGCGGCCTTGAGGGCCTGGGCGGTGTCGGCGGCGAGCGCGACGAGGCTGCCGCCGGACCCGGCGGGGCTCTTCTTCTTGGCGGTCAGGGAGGGGTCGCCGCCGCCGACCAGGACGATCTGGCCGGGCGCCGGGCCGGCCGCCACGGTGGTGCGGATGCGGTGCTCGGGGCCGAGCGCGGCGAGGGCGGCCGCCGCAGTGGCGATCTTGATGGTGGAGGCCGGGGTCATCGGCTCGTGCGGCCCGGACTCGTAGAGCACCTGCCCGGTCGCGGCGTCCACGACCGAGGCCGTACGGACGCTGCCGAGCGCGGGATCGGCCAGCAGGGGCCGCAGCAGCTCGGCCAGCTTCGCGGAACCTGCAGCTCCGTCGGCGGCCGCGGCCTGGCGCGGCGCGCCCGGCCCGATCCCGGCGAGCACGCCGGGAGCGCTCGGCGCGGCCTGCGGCAGCGGGCCGGCGCCGTGATCTGCGCCACCCGTCAGGCCCCAGGAGGCGGCCCGGTCCCGCTCGGCCTTACGCTGGCCGGAGTCCCAAGGACCGGCGGCGGAAACCGCCGCCACCGACAGGGCGAGACCGGCAACGGTCGACCCCGCGATGAGCTGCCACGTCTTGACCAATGGCACCTCGGACCAGCCCCTTTCGCGATCACACACATGCGTGAGGGACACTTAACCACTGCGTCTTGCCGCGAGCATGGCACCCCACCCGGCTGGGGGTACCTCCCAGGCGCTGGGCCGGACGCGCTATCACTCGGATGCACATCAAGCTGCGGCACAGGGCCGGAGCTGATCATGGAGGAGCAGGACGTGGAGTTCGACGTCACCATCGAGATCCCCAAGGGTTCGCGGAACAAGTACGAGGTGGACCACGAGACCGGCCGGATCCGTCTGGACCGTCGTCTGTTCACCTCCACCAGCTACCCGACGGACTACGGCTTCGTCGAGAACACCCTCGGCGAGGACGGCGACCCGCTGGACGCGCTGGTCATCCTGGACGAGCCCACCTTCCCGGGCTGCCTGATCAAGTGCCGCGCCATCGGCATGTTCCGCATGACGGACGAGGCGGGCGGCGACGACAAGCTGCTGTGCGTGCCGGCCTCCGACCCGCGTGTCGAGCACCTGCGCGACATCCACCACATCTCGGAGTTCGACCGCCTCGAGATCCAGCACTTCTTCGAGGTCTACAAGGACCTGGAGCCGGGCAAGTCGGTCGAGGGCGCCAACTGGGTCGGCCGCACCGAGGCCGAGGCCGAGATCGAGCGCTCCTTCAAGCGTCTGCAGGAGCAGGGCGGCCACTGAGCCCCCGGGCTCGCGGGCCGCTGGCCCTGAGCCCTGAGCCCCTGGGCTCTGCGCCGCCGAGCGCCTGAGCCAGAACCGCCGAGCGGGCGGCACCCCATGCGGGTGCCGCCCGCTCGCCGTGTACGGCCCCCGGAGGCCGCCGGGGTCTTGGTCGCCGTGGATGAAACGATTCCGCATACTGATACCCGGGCCGGTCAGGGACGGGAGGACGCGTGGCGGAGGACGGGGAATCCGGCGGCACGGAGGACCGGAAGCCGATATCCGACGAGGCGCACAGCGCCTTCACGCCGCCGCCCGGGATGGAGCCGGAGGCCGGCGGCGACGAGCAGCCGACCTCGGAGTTCACCGTGCCGCAGGGGCTCCCGGTGCTGTCCGGTCCGGAGCCGGAGGGCTCCGCGTTCACACCCCCGGCCACCTACAGTGCCCAGCACTCGCCGCCCGCCCACCTGCCCGGCCAGGGCCTGCCCCTCGCCCCGCTGACGGAGTCCCCCTGGCAGGACCGCATGCGCACCATGCTGCGCATGCCGGTGGACGTCCGGCCGGTGCCCGAGCCGGTGCAGAAGCACGGCGAGGCCGGACCGGCCGTGGGCCGCGTCCTCGACCTGACCCTGCGCATCGGCGAGCTGCTGCTGGCGGGCGGCGAGGGCGCCGAGGACGTGGAGGCCGCGATGTTCGCCGTGGCCCGCTCCTACGGGCTGGACCGCTGCGAGCCCACGGTCACCTTCACCATGCTGTCGATCACCCACCAGCCCTCCCTGGTGGACGACCCCGTGTCGGCGAACCGGACCGTGCGCCGCCGCGGCACCGACTACACCCGCCTGGCGGCCGTCTTCCGGCTGGTGGACGACATCAGCGCCCCCGAGGTCGAGGTCTCGCTCGAGGAGGCCTACCGGCGGCTCGCCGTGATCCGGCGCAACCGGCACCCGTACCCGACCTGGGTCCTCACGGCTGCCACCGGGCTGCTCGCCGGGGCCGCCTCGATCCTCGTCGGCGGCGGCGTGATCGTCTTCTTCGCAGCCGCGATCGGAGCCATGCTCGGCGACCGGCTGGCCTGGCTGTGCGCTGGGCGCGGGCTGCCCGAGTTCTACCAGTTCGTGGTGGCCGCGATGCCGCCCGCCGCGATCGGGGTGGCCCTGTCGCTGTCCGACATCAACGCGCTCGCCTCCGCGGTGATCACCGGCGGGCTGTTCGCGCTGCTGCCCGGGCGGGCCCTGGTCGCGGCCGTGCAGGACGGCCTGACCGGCTTCTACATCACCGCCTCGGCCCGCCTGCTGGAGGTCATGTACCTCTTCATCGGCATCATCATGGGCGTCCTGGTGGTGCTCTACCTCGGCCTCCAGCTCGGCGCCGCGCCACGGCCCGAGGAGGCCCTCCAGATCACCCAGCGGCCGCTGATCCAGATCGCCGCCTCGATGGTGCTGGTGTTCACGTTCGCGATCCTGCTCCAGCAGGAGCGGTCCACCGTGTGGATCGTGACGCTGAACGGCGGGGTCGCCTGGGTGACCTTCGGGGCCCTGCACTACGCGGGCGGCATCCCGCCGGTCCCCTCCACGGCCATCGCCGCCGGGCTCGTCGGCCTGTTCGGCCAGCTCTTCTCCCGCTACCGCTTCGCGTCCGCGCTGCCCTACGTCACCGCCGCCATCGGCCCGCTGCTGCCCGGCTCGGCGACGTACTACGGGCTGCTCCTGATCGCCGAGAACCAGCTCAACAAGGGGCTCGGCTCCCTGACCAACGCGGCCGCGATCGCCCTGGCCATCGCCATCGGCGTAAACCTCGGGCAGGAGGCCTCGCGGCTGTTCATGAAGATCCCGGGAGCCGCGAGCGCCGCCAGCCGCCGCGCGGCCGCCAAGCGCACCCGCGGCTACTGACCCCCGCAGCCGAAATCCGGATGCCCGGGCCGCGGCTGCCGCGTAGCCTCCGCTGCCATGGACACCGAGCGCACCGCCCTGCAGCTGCGGCTCATCGCCGACACGGTGGAGGCCGCCGGGGCCGCCGGGACACAGGTGTGGCTCCGCGGGGGCTGGGCCATGGACTTCTTCCTCGGCGGGCCCACGCGCGACCACGAGGACGTCGACTGGTTCACCTGGGCCGCGGACGCGCCCCGGCTGGCGGCGGAGCTGCTGCGCCGCGGCCACGAACCGCTGCCCGGACCGCCTCCGGACCAGCAGCTCGACTTCGTCCGCAGCGGCGTGGAGAGCCAGTTCGCCCTGCTGGACCGGGACCGCGCCGGCCGGGTCGTGGTCGCCGGCGGCCCCTGGGCCGGAGAGCCCTGGCCGGACGGCATGCTCGACGCCCCGCCCGCCTCCGTCGGGGCGGTGCGGTGCCCGATCGTGAGCCCCGCCGCGCAGATCGAGATCAAGCGGATGACCCCGGTCTGGCTGCCGGGGCTGCCGCGCCGGCCGAAGGACGCCGAGGACATCGCCCGCCTGGAGGCGGCCCTGCGCGCACAGGACGCCCTGCCCCGCTGACGACCGGCCCCGGACATGCCTGCGCCCCGGGACCGCAGCGGGTCTGCCGGGGCGCAGGGGGCGGGCGTACGGGCTCGGGGAGCCGGTCAGCGCTTGGCGTGGCGGCGGCGCTCGCCCGGGGCCGGGACCCCGCCGGCGGCGGCCTCGGCGGCCCTGGCCTCCTTGCGGGCCTTGAGCACCTCGAAGGCCACCGGGATCAGGGACAGCAGGACGATCAGGACGAGGATCGCCTCGACGTTGTTCTTGATGACGGTGATCTGGCCGAGCCAGTAGCCGGCGAGCGTGATGCCGACGCCCCAGGCCACGCCGCCGATGATGTTGTACGTCAGGAACGTGCGGTACTTCATCGAGCCGGCGCCCGCGACCATCGGGGCGAAGGTGCGGATGATCGGCACGAAGCGGGCGAGCACGATCGCCTTCGGGCCGTGCTTGTCCATGAACTCGTGCGCCTTGTCCAGGTTCTCCCGCTTGAAGAGCTTCGAGTTCGGCCGGTTGAAAAGCTTCGGCCCGAAGAACTTGCCGATCATGTAGCCGACCTGGTCACCGATGATCGCGGCGGCCGCGATCAGGGCGCACACCAGCGCCAGCGGCTGCTTGATGTACTCGCCGTTGGCGACCAGCAGACCTGCCGTGAACAGCAGCGAATCGCCGGGGAGGAAGGCGAAGAGGCCCGATTCCGCGAAAACGATGACCAGGATGCCGACCAGGCCGAAGTGCGAGATCAGATAGTCCGGGGACAGCCATTCAGAGGCGCCGAGCGCAAGCGTGTACACGGGTGCGGGTCTCTCCTGGATCGGGGGGCGTCCGCGGGGGTGGAGGGGGGTGGGGCGGACGAAGAGGATCGTCTCAATTATCAACGCACTCGGCCACCACCCGGTTCCAGGTACCGGATGGCGGCCGGGGGGCCGCCGGGCCGCGAGGGCCCGGGAGGCCCCGTGCTAGGCGTTGCGGGCGGCGTTCGCCACGATCGCGTCCCGCAGGAACACGGCGAGGCCCGGGTGGATGGCCTCGTAGAACGCGGTGAACCGCTCGTCCGCCACGTACATCTCGCCGAGGCAGGTGTGCATCTCGTACGCGCAGGTGTAGTGGTTCCGGTTGAGCCAGCCGCGGTGCTCCTCGGCGAGGTCCATGGCCTCCTCGGAACCGGCGGCGGCCCCGGTGTCCATCAGGGCGGCGAGGCGGCCGTGGATCCCGTTGGCCTCCTCCATGATCCGCTGCCAGTCCTCCTTGCCGTACGAGGCCGACCGGCGGGCGGACTCCTTGTACTGCTCGGTGTCGCCCCAGCGCTCCTCGGCCTCCGCCGCGTACTGGTCGGGGTCGAAGTCGCCGAAGACCTCGAACTTCTCCTCGGGCGTGAGGTTGATGCCCATCCTGTGTGCCTCCATGGCGTGCTCCACGGCCTTGGCCATCTGCTGGAGCCGGTCGATCCGGTCGGACAGGAGGGCGTGCTGCCGGCGCAGGTGCTCCCTCGGGTCCGCGTCCGGGTCGTCCAGCAGGGCTGCGACCTCTTCGAGGGGGAAGCCGAGCTCCCGGTAGAACAGGATCCGCTGCAGCCGGTCGAGGTCGGCGTCGTCGTAACGCCGGTGCCCCGCCCCGCTGCGGCTGCTCGGGGAGAGCAGGCCGATCTCGTCGTAGTGGTGCAGGGTGCGCACCGTCACCTTGGCGAATCCGGCGACCTGTCCCACGGAGTAGCTCATGGCTTCCGCCCTTCTTCTTCGGTACGCCACCGACTGTGCTGCCTCACGCCGCGTGAGGTGCAAGTCGTCCGCCGAGGGCTATCCCATGGCCTTCGTGCCGTCCAGGGACTCGCGGATGACGTCCGCGTGGCCCGCGTGGCGCGCGAACTCCTCCACCAGATGCAGCAGCATCCAGCGCATCGAGACCTTGGCGTCCTTGGGGAACCAGGGCGCCTCGGGCAGCGGGAACGTCTCGTCGAGGCTGGGCAGCGCCCGGACGAAGGCCGTCAGCTCCGCCGTGACCCCCTCCCAGAAGGCCTGGATGGCCGGGACGGTCTCGTCGCCGACGAGGCGGAAGCCATCGCCCCACGTCTCGGGGGTGCGCTGGATCTCGTTCGTCCGCTGCTGCGCCATCCGCAGCCAGGTCAGCTCGACCTCGGCGACGTGCTTGAGCAGCCCGGACAGGGACAGCTCGCTGGCGCTGGGGCGGCTCGCCGCCTGCTCCTCGGTGAGTCCGGCCAGCGATTCGCGGATCGCCGTGCGCTGGGCTTCGACGAAGAGCAGAAGCGTGCCGCGCTCGTCGCCCGCGATCTCTTCGGAGAGGTGAGCCATGACCAACCGCCTTTTCTGTGGGTCGTCCTGCTGACAGGAACCACACTACGGAGGATTGAGGTCAGGCTCCGTCCTAAATTCCCGTCGGGCGCGGTCAGTTCGCACCGTCCGGGCGGATGGCCGGCAGCTGCGTCATCGGCTTGGGCAGCAGGGCCTTGGAGAGGTCCTGGGCGCCCTTCTCGTCGAGCCCGTACATCGCCTCGTAGATGTGGCGGACGGCGGGCCCGGAGGCGCCAGAGCCGGTGCCGCCCTGGGAGATCGTCATGACGATGGCGTAGTCCTCGGTGTACGAGGCGAACCACGAGGTGGTCTGCTTGCCCTGGACCTCGGCGGTGCCGGTCTTGGCGTGCATCGGGATCTGCTTCTGCGGCCAGCCGCCGAACCGCCAGGCGGCGCTGCCGGAGGTGACCACCGAGGCGAGGGCGGCGTCGATGTCGTCGCGCAGCTCCGCGTCCATGGGCAGCCGGCCCTGCTCCTTGGGGGCGATCTCCTTGACCGAGGTGCCGTCCGCGCTGACCAGCGCCTTGCCGATGCTGGGCTGGTGCAGCATGCCGCCGTTGGCGATGGCCGCGTAGATCGAGGCCATCTGGATCGGGGTGACGAGGGTGTCGCCCTGGCCGATCGAGTAGTTGATCGCGTCGCCCTCGCGCAGCTGGTTGCCCTGGCGGCAGTTCTCGTACGCGATCCTCTCGGCGTAGCTGCCGTTCTGCTTGCCGTCGCGGCACCAGGCGGCCTTGTTGGCCTCGAAGAAGTCCTTCTTCCACTGGCGGTCGGGGACCCGGCCGTTCACCTCGTTGGGCAGGTCGATGCCGGTCGCCTTGCCGAGGCCGAAGGCGTGGGCGGTCTTGAGGAACCAGTCGGCGGGCTCCTTCTTGGGGTTGATCCCGCCGTCCTTCTTCCACTCCTGGTCGGCGATGGCGTAGTAGACCGTGTCGCAGGAGACCTCCAGGGCGCGGCCGATGGTGATGTCGCCGTAGCCCTGGGACTCGAAGTTGGTGAAGGTCTGGCGGCCCACCGAGTACGAGCTGGGGCAGCCGTAGCGGCCGTTGAAGGGGTAGCCCGCGTTGACCGCGGCCGTCGAGGAGACGACCTTGAAGATCGAGCCGGGGGCGGCCTGGCCCTGGATCGCCCGGTTGAGCAGCGGGTAGTTGGAGTCCTTGTCGGTCAGTGCCGCGTAGTCCTTGGCGGAGATGCCGCCGACCCAGGTGTTGGGGTCGTAGGTCGGGTTCGAGGCCATGGCGACGACCCGGCCGGTCTTGGCCTCCATGACGACGACCGCGCCCGCGTCGGCCTCGTAGTTGCGGTGCGTGTTCTTGTCGTAGCCCTTGCGGGCCTCGACCATCGCGTTGTTCAGCTCGCGCTCGGCGACCGCCTGCACGCGCGCGTCGATCGAGGTGACGACGTTCGCGCCGGGGGTGGGCTTGTCCGCCTGGGCCTGGCCGATGACCCGCCCGAGGTTGTCCACCTCGTAGCGGGTGACGCCGGCCTTGCCGCGCAGCTCCTTGTCGTACGTGCGCTCCAGGCCGGAGCGGCCCACCTGGTCGGAGCGCAGGTAGGGCGAGTCGGTCTTCTTCGCCTTGGCGATCTCCGCGTCGGTGACCGGCGAGAGGTAGCCGAGGACCTGGGCGGTGTTGGCCTGCTCCGGCGCGGGGTAGCGGCGCAGGGCGGTCGGCTCGGCGGTGATGCCGGGGAACCGCTCGGCGTGCTCCCTTATCTCCAGGACCTGGTCGGTGGTGGCCTCGTCGGTGATGGGGATCGGCTGGTACGGGGAGCCGTTCCAGCAGGGCTTGGGGGTCTTGGCGTCACACAGCCGGACGCTGTTGACGACGTCGTCCGCCTTGAGGCCGAGGACTCCGGCGAGGCGGGTGAGGACGTCCTTGCCCTTGTCCTTCATCCTGCTGAGGTCGGTGCGGCTCGCGGAGACCACCATGCGCGTCTCGTTGTCGGCGAGCGGAACCCCGCGGGCGTCGAGGATGGAGCCGCGCACCGCGGGCTGGACGACCTGCTGGACGTGGTTGTTCTTGGCCTCGTCGGTGTACTCCTGGCCGTTGCGGATCTGCAGGTACCACAGGCGTCCGCCCAGGGTGAGCAGCAGCGAGAAGACGACCACCTGGATGACCACCAGGCGGTTCTGGACCCGGGGCGTGCGCCCCGTCTCCGGAATGTTGCTCAACTCGAAACTCCCCCGAAGCGCTGCCCGCCGCCGACTCCGCCGAGTCTAGAGCGACCGGTGGGGCGAGGGGGGCGGAGGGGGAAGCGGAACGGTCCCGGAGGCGGTCAGAAGGGGAAGCTGCTCCGGCCGTGCTGCACGGAGATCCACTTCTGGGTGGTGAAGGCCTCCACGGTTGCCTCGCCGCCCAGCCGGCCCAGCCCCGAGGCCTTCTCCCCGCCGAACGCCGCCAGTGGCTCGTCGCCGATGGTGGAGTCGTTGACGTGCATCATCCCGGTGTCGATGCGCTGGGCGAAGCGGACGCCGCGCTCCACGTCGCGGGTGTGGACGGCGCCGCTGAGCCCGTACGGGGTCGCGTTGGCCATCCGTACGGCCTCCTCCTCGCCGTCGAAGACCATCAGCAGGGCGACCGGGCCGAAGATCTCCTGGCCCAGGAGCGGGGAGTCCTCGGGGATCCCGGCCAGCACGGTCGGCTCGACGAGGTTGCCGCGCGTGGAGCCCCGTACGAGGGCCTGCGCGCCGGAGGCCACGGCCTGGTCCACGAGGGCGGTCAGGGCGTCGGCCTGGAAGGAGTTGATCAGCGGGCCGATGTGGGTGTCGGCCTCGCGGGGGTCGCCGGTCCTCAGGGCCCGGACCCGGGCGGTGAACTTCTCGGTGAACTCCTCCGCGATCGAGGCGTCGACCAGGATCCGGTTGGCGGCCATGCAGACCTGCCCCTGGTAGACGAAGCGGCTGAAGACGGCCGCGTCGACGGCGTAGTCGATGTCGGCGTCGTCGAGGACGACGAGGGCGCTGTTGCCGCTGAGCTCCAGGACGGTCCGCTTGAAGTGCCGGGCCGCGACCGCGCCGACGTGGCGGCCGACGCGGTCGGATCCGGCGAAGGAGATGACCTTGGGGACCGGGTGCGTCAGGAGCGCGTCACCTATCTCGGCTATGTCGGTGACCAGGACGCCGAGCAGCCCGGCCGGCAGGCCCGCGTCCTCGAAGATCTTGGCGATGACCCCGCCGCCGATCACGGGTGCGTTCTGGTTCGGCTTGATCACGACGGCGTTGCCGAGGGCGAGGGCCGGGGCGACCGACTTCAGCGTGACCAGGAACGGGAAGTTGAAGGGACTGATCACGGTCACGACGCCGACCGGGAGCCGCTGGACGCGGCTCTCCTTGCCCGGGATCGGCGAGACCATGATCCGGCCCTCGGGACGCACCGCCAGCTGCATCGACTCGCGCAGGAACTCCTTGGCGAGGTGGATCTCGTACTCGGCCTTGGACCGGGTCCCGCCGAGCTCGTCGATCATCGCCTCGACGAGTTCCTTCTCGCGCTCCTCGGTGATCCGCAGGGCGCGCTCCAGGACGGCGCGTCTGGTGTAGGGGCTGGTCGCCGCCCACTCCCTCTGGGCCCGCTCGGCCGCGCGGTAGGCCTCGTCCACCTGCTCGACGGTGGCCACGGTGATCGCCGCGAGCTTCTCCCCGTTGTACGGGTTGACGTCGATGATGTCCCACGATCCGGTGCCGGCCAGCCATTTGCCGTCGATGTACTGGTGAGCCAGGTCCTCGAATATGGACATGCCATCCCTTACTGCGAGCGCGCACCCGTGCGCTGCACCGGAGACCGATCGGTCATGCACTGATCAGACGTCATAGTACGTGCGATTCAAGACAGTTGGAGGAGACCGCGGAGAAGATCCCGGGTCTGGTCGGGGTCGGGGCAGTCGGCCTGGAGCCGCGCCATCGCCCGCTCGTACTGGGCCACTTCCTCGTCCTTGTCCAGGTAGAGCGCGCTGGTGAGCTGTTCCAGATAGACGATGTCCTGCAGGTCGGACTCGGGGAAGCGCAGCAGGGTGAACGCCCCGCTCTCGCCGGCGTGGCCGCCGAAGGAGAACGGCATCACCTGGAGCTGCACGTTGGGCCGCTGGGAGACCTCGATCAGGTGCTCCAGCTGGCCGCGCATGACCTCGCGGTCGCCGTACGGGCGGCGCAGGGCGGCCTCGTCGAGGACGGCGTGGAAGACCGGGGCGCTCTCGGAGACGAGCACCTTCTGCCGCTCCAGGCGCAGCGCGACGCGTCGGTCGATCTCGGCCTGGGAGGCTCCGGGCATGCCGCGGCTGACGACGGCCTGGGCGTAGGCCTCGGTCTGCAAGAGGCCGTGGACGAACTGCACTTCGTAGATCCGGATGAGCGAGGCGGCGCCCTCCAGTCCGATGTACGTCTGGAACCAGCCCGGCAGCACGTCGCCGTAACTGTGCCACCATCCCGCGGCGTTGGCC
This sequence comes from Streptomyces sp. NPDC046876, assembly GCF_040645035.1. Taxonomy (NCBI): domain Bacteria; kingdom Bacillati; phylum Actinomycetota; class Actinomycetes; order Kitasatosporales; family Streptomycetaceae; genus Streptomyces; species Streptomyces sp. NPDC046876. Next base: position 78,405 of record NZ_JBEYXK010000025.1, read on the forward strand.
TCGCGGACGAGCCCCAGGAGGGACTCCCGCTCCGTGCCGTCCGTGACTCCGTAGAGCGTGAGGAGGTCCTCCACGTCTCGTGCCTTGAAGCTCACCCTTCCCAACTCCAAGCGGCTGATCTTCGATTCGGATGCGCGGATCGAGTAGCCGGCCGCTTCACGGGTGATGCCGCGGGATTCTCGGAGTCGCCTGAGCTGTGAGCCCAGGAGGATGCGGCGCACCACGGAACCGCCTGCTTCTGCGGTCACTAGTCCTGCCCTCCCCATCGCCATGGATACGCGTGGTCTGCGCGTGTGCTGCGTCGCTGGGCCCCCGAACCCCAGGCCCCGCAGTCTGCCACCAAAACGCATCGGCCCGTACTCGTTCTGTAACGGAATCCGGGCGGCCGCAAAAGAAGTCCGTAAGTGTGCGTAGGAAGAAATGAGCAAGAACCATCACGGGAGGGGACAGGTCCGGCGCGTGCACGTGCATCTGCCCTTGCATCCAGCTTCTGCATTCGGAACGATGGTGCCGCGCACCTGCGTGCTCTTCGCGCCGGCGCCGGACCCACCCCGCTGTTCTTTCTGGACGCACACCGCCGCTCCGTCCGCGAATCCCGGGAGTGCCTCGCATGGGGACGAATGGATCGACCATGCTCGAGCCGTTACGGCAGGGGCTGCCCCCGGTCGACCCCACGGCTGTGTCCGGGTCTGCCTCCTGCGCCCTGCCCGCCCGCTTCGAGGCGGTGCGCGGCGCCCGCTCGTTCACCCGGTCGACCCTGGCCCAGTGGAGCCTGGACGACCGCTTCGACGATGTGGCCCTGGTCGTCTCCGAGCTCGTCACCAACGCGCTGCGCCACGCCCTGCCGGGCGAGGCTCCGCGGTCCGGGGCGGGTGCGGGACCGGGGGGCGGGGAGCCCGAGGCCACCGTGCGGCTGCACCTGATGCGGTGGAGCTCCCGCCTGGTGTGCGCGGTGCGCGACCCCAGCGAGGACCGGCCGGGCGGATCCTTCGAACCGGAGCGCACGCAGGAGAACTGCGACCTGGAATCGGGGCGCGGGCTCTTCCTCGTGGACGCGTACAGCGACAGCTGGGGCTGGCACCCGCTTGCGGGGCGGCTGACCGGGAAGGTCGTCTGGGCGCTGTTCATGCTCCACGACTGAGCGGGCCACGGCGGGGACGGACGCCGGAGGCCCGCCGGACGCATGCCGGAAGTTCAGCGGAATCGAGGCGGGAACACGACGACTGGCCGGGACCGATCTGTGTGATCGTTCCCGGCCAGTGCACGTGCATGGCTTGATCAGTGGCACGGTTCCTGAGTGGTGCGGGCCCGCTCCCCTTCCGCTCCTCAGCTGATCAGGTGGTCGAACTCGCCGTCCTTGACGCCCAGCAGCAGCGCCTCGATCTCGGCCGGCGTGTAGACGAGTGCCGGTCCGTCAGGAAAGCGCGAGTTGCGCACGGCGACAGCGCCTCCTGGCAGTTTCGCGAACTCCACGCAGGAACCCTGCGAGTTGCTGTGCCTGCTCTTCTGCCAGGTCACCCCGTCGAGTTCTGCAGCTGCCATCCCGTTGTACGCGTGGTCCACAGGAAGCCCCCGATAGTGCAGATGTCAACTCCTCCGGATCATAGCTGTGTTCAGATGCACCCGCATGGGCAGATGCACGTGCACGCGGAGGGTGCCGCCTTGATCACTGTGAGGGGCGGACCGGGGCAATCAGGGCCGCATCGCCGCGGAGCCCTCGTCGAGGGAGGTCAGCCGCTGTGCGACGGCACCGCGCAGCACGCAGGCTCCCGGGGCGGATGGGCGTGGTCGGGCAGGTGGGCCTCCAGCAGCACGGCGCTGCGGCCCAGCCCGCCCAGGTGCGAGCCGGTCGGCGAGGCGGGTGCGCAGCCGCGGGGTCTCCCAGGCCGTGTAGAGGGCGTACGAGAGCATGCCAGCAGCCCGCCGACCAGTGTGAGGGCGCCCCGGTCGGGCACGTTCTGCGGCGCTGACGACCGCGAGCAGCCCCGACAGGTACGGGCCCGGCTGGGCGAGCTGTACGACGGCCGTGGCGACGGCGACCCCGGCCAGGGTTCCGCAGAAGCGGGCCGGCGGGACGGCCCGGGCGTAGGTCTGACTGAAGTCGGGCCGCATCACCATCAGGGCGGCCATCAGCGCCCAGTAGGCGTGCGCGAACGGCAGCGCGCGGCCGAGCAGGCAGCCGGCCGAGGCGGCGGCGGTGACGCGCACGGCGTGCCGCAGGACGGGCGAGCCGGAGCGCAGCTCGGCCCGTACGGCCCGAGGAAGCCGAGCCCGGCCCCGATGGCGAGCGCGAGGCCGGCGGCGGACCGCAGGGCGGCGAGTGGCTCGAGGCCGGTCCGCTCGACGGACGCCCCCGTCCGGACGCCGTCCTTCGGCGCCTTCGGCCGGCTCATGGCCCGAGCCTACGGCCGGCGCCCTACCCGGGCAGCGGCCTGCGCCCCTGGCCGCGCCCCACATGGGCCCGATCGGCGGCAGCGGTCCCGTCGTTCCACCCGGCGAGGTCACTGGCCCCGCGCAACCGGGTCGTGGTCGTCCTGGGAAACATCTCGTCCGCCCGGGCGGTGACGGCGACGTCGCGGGCCACCAGGGCCGGCAGGTAGTCGGGGGTCTCGGCCGCGGTGTGCTCGGCGGTCTCGGCGAGGCGCTGGCCGAGCCGGCTGGCGTACGCGAGCAGGAACGACTGCCGGAACGTTTTGGTCCGCTTGCGCCCGCCCGCCCGCTGGCCGGCCTCGGCCCGCGTCATGGCGGCCGTACCCTGCACGAGCAGCGAGGTGTAGAGCAGCTCGACGGCCTCGAGATCACTCTCGAACCCGACAACGGTGGAAAACTCAAAAGCGCCGTTCCAGACGGCCCGACAGCGATTCGCGGTGGCCACCGCATCGAGCAGCACCGCCTTGGCCTCCTCGTAGGGCGGCTCGACCCCGATCCGGCAGGCCGCCGGCGCCCGGTCCGCCCCCTTCCCACTGGCGGCGAGCAGCGCCTCGTCGACGGTGTGCCGGGCCATCAGCTCCTGGGCCTTGGCGCTGAGCGCCTCCGCCTCCTCCGGGTACGTCGTCGCCTCGGCCTTGGCGAGCAGCGCTCGGATCCGGCCCAGCATGCGGGGCTCGATGTGCGCGTGCTGGAGGGCATCGGCCGCGGGATCCCCCGGAACCGGGCCCACCGGCTCGATCCCCGGCAGCCGGATCAGCAGCCGGAACAGCTCCAGCACGGCGGTGGCCAGGGAGAACCGGTCCGCCCGCTCCCGCTGCGCGAGCTGCTCCCCGTACCGGGCATCGTCCCCCCACCACACCCGAGCGTCGCTCCACCGCTCGGGCAGCCGCGCATACCGTCGGCCCTCACCGGCAACGAAGTCCCCGAACACCCGCACGTGCCGCTCGTCGAGGTCCCGCCGCACCAGCCGCTGCACGTCGGCCGGCTGCCAGCCGCGCTCCCAGGCCTGCCGTACGTACGCCTCCCCGCGCGCGAGCAGCTCCCGGGCCACCCCGGCCCACGCCGCGCCATCGGCCGCGAGCAACGAGGCCCCGGCATCCAGCCCGGCGTCGCCGTCCCCATAAAGCGCAACCTCACAGGCCCGCCCCACCACATCCACCACCCCCCAAGCTTCCCACGCCCCCTCCACACCCAGCCCCGCCGGCAAATCCAGCCCCGCCGGCGCTCGAGCCGCGGGATCTGCGGCCGCGCCCCGGCACCCCGGCTCCGCCGACCTTCGCAGCCGGGGGTCGGGCAATTCCAGCCTCGCCGGCGCTTGAGGCGCGGGGTCTGGGGCGGAGCCCCAGAAGCCCAGCCGGCTCGGCCCGCCACGTGAGCCGGGGGTCCGGCCGACTCAGCCTCGCCGGCGTTTGAGTGGGGGTCCCCCGGACGGAGTCTGGGGGAGGGCCCGGGCAGAGCCCGGTGCCCGGCGGAGCCGGGGGGCGGTGGGGGGGGGCCCCAAGAACCCCCGCCCGCCCCACCCGCCCGGGGGGGGAGGGGGGCCCCCCCCCCCCCCCACACACCCCGCCACGGC
>NZ_JBEYXK010000026.1:0-81095 GCF_040645035.1 Streptomyces sp. NPDC046876
GGAGTCCGGTGCAGCGGGGCGAAGCCCGGGAGGCCGCTCGCGGCCGAGCGGTGCGAGCGCCGCGTTCAGAAGGTGCGGCCGCTCGCGGCCGAGCGGTGCGAGCGCCGCGTTCAGAAGGTGCGGCCGCTCGCGGCCGAGCGGTGCGAGCGCCGCGTCAGAAAGGGCTCAGTACGGGTGGACGCCCACCGGGTGGGCCGGGGGTGGGCCGTAGCCCTCCGCGACGCGCAGGTGGTACGTCGCGCGGTCGATGACCTCCAGCCCGACGATCTCCCACGGCGGGAGCTGCGCCGACGAGCGGTGCTCGCCCCACAGCCGGAGCGCGACCGCCGCCGCGTCGTGGAGGTCGCGCGCCTCCTCCCAGTACCGGATCTCCGCATGGTCGTCCGCGTACCTGCTGGTCAGCAGGAAGGGGTGGTCGTGAGCCAGTTGTTCCAGCCCGCGCCGCACCTCGCCCAGCGGCGCCGGCTTGCCGGAGACGCTCAGGGTGACGTGCCACAGGCGGGAGACCTCATCCGGCTCGTCCCCGCCGCCGTTGATGCTGGTCAGGGCTCGTCTCACCAGCCGCCTCCTGTCTGCACCACTTCCTGCCGCCGGCGTGTCCGCCGCTCACAGTTGACCAGTCCCCGGCCCGCCGCGCGGCGGTTTTGCAGAACCTCAGCCCTGCAGCAGGACCAGATCGTCCCTGTGGACGACCTCGCGCTCATACTCGGGGCCGAGTTCCCGGGCCAGCTCGCGGGTGGAGCGGCCGAGGAGCTGCGGGAGCTCCTTGGCGTCGAAGTTGACCAGGCCCCGGGCCACGGCGCGCCCGTCGGCCGCCCGCAGCTCGACCGGGTCGCCGGCGACGAAATCGCCCTCGACGGCCGCGATGCCGGCAGGGAGGAGGGAGCTGCCGCGTTCGGTGACCGCCGCGACGGCGCCGTCGTCGAGCACCAGGTGCCCCTGCGGGGTCGACGCGTGCTGGAGCCACAGCAGCCGGTCCGCGGAGCGGCGGCCCGTGGCGTGGAAGAGGGTGCCGGTGCCGCGCCCGGCCAGCGCGTCGGCCGCCTGGCTGGCGGAGGTGAGGACGACGGGGATGCCGGCGGCCGCGGCGATCCGGGCCGCCTCGACCTTGGTGACCATGCCGCCGGTGCCGACGCCCGCCTTGCCGGCGCTGCCGATCGAGACGTGGGCGATGTCCTCGGGGCCGCGGACCTCGTCGATGCGGGTGGTGCCGGGCAGCGAGGGGTCGCCGTCGTACAGGCCGTCCACGTCGGAGAGCAGGACGAGGAGGTCGGCACGGACGAGGTGGGCGACGAGGGCGGCGAGCCGGTCGTTGTCGCCGAAGCGGATCTCGTCCGTGGCAACGGTGTCGTTCTCGTTGACGACGGGCAGGGCTCCCATGGCCAGGAGCTGGTCCAGGGTCCGGTACGCGTTGCGGTAGTGGGCGCGCCGGCTGGTGTCGTCGGTGGTGAGCAGCACCTGGCCGACGCGGACGCCGTAGCGGGCGAAGGAGGCGGTGTACCGGGCGACGAGGAGGCCCTGGCCGACGCTGGCGGCGGCCTGCTGGCGGGCCAGGTCCTTGGGGCGCCGGGCCAGGCCGAGCGGGGAGAGTCCGGCGGCGATGGCACCGGACGAGACGAGGACGATCTCCTTCTCGCCGCCGCTGCGGGCCTTGGCGAGGACGTCGACCAGCGCGTCCACGCGGTCGGCGTCGAGTCCGCCGGCCGCCGTGGTCAGGGAGGAGGAGCCGACCTTGACCACGATCCTGCGGGCGTCCACGACACCCTGCCTAGCCGCTGACACGTCTGTCCCCTTGCCCCTTGCCGTCATGTCCTGCCGCGCGGGCCTCTGCGCCCGCTCGCCGTCTCAATCTACGGGGTGGGCCGAGACGGCCGCTCGGGGGTTTCAGACCCTGGACTCGGCCGGCTCCTCCGAGGCCTGTGCCCCCGCCGCGGCGCCGCGCCCCGGGACGAGGATCTTGCGGGAGAGCAGGAAGGTGAAGGGGATGGCGACGACGGCCGCGACGAGCGGCGCGATGCGGGTGTCCAGGCCGGCCCAGGTCACCAGGGCGTAGAGCCCGGCCGACTGGATCACGTAGTTCGTGACGTTGGTCAGCGGGAAGAGCAGGAACTTCTTCCACGTGGGCCGGGTGCGGTAGGTGAAGTAGGTGTTCATGAAGAACGAGCCGACCATCGCCAGCAGGAAGGCGAGGGTGTAGGCGAGGAAGTACGGCATCCACGGGTGCAGGAGCAGGTAGATGCCGAAGAAGGTGCCGGTGTTGACGGCGCCGACGAGGCCGAAGCGGACGATCTGCCCGAGCTGGTCCTTCATGGGTCAGCGGGCCTCGCGCTCGGCGGAAACGGTTGTCCTGGCGGCCGGGCCCGATGCGGAAGCGGAGGCGGAGGCGGAGGGGGAAGCGGAGGGGGAGGCGGCGAGGCCGCCCCGCTCGCGCTCCTCGCGTGCGTCCGCGGCGCCTCCCGCCGCGCCCGCCCGGGGCCGTCCCTGGGCGTCGGCTCCGTGCGCCTCCTTGACCAGGAAGTGCGGCCGGCGCTTGGTCTCGTAGTAGATGCGCCCGATGTATTCGCCGATCAGCCCCAGCATGATCATCTGCACGCCGCCGATGCCGACGATGATCGCCACGAGGGTGACGTACCCGGGCGCGTCGACCCCGTTGGTCATGGCGGCGACCGCGATCCACACCGCGTACAGGGCGGTCAGCGCCACCAGCGACACGCCCGCCCAGATGCCCATCCGCAGCGGCCGGTTGTTGAACGAGATCAGCCCGTCCATGGCGTAGTTCAGCAGCGAGCCGAACTTCCACTTCGTCTCGCCGGCCTCGCGCTGCGCGTTGCGGTAGTCGAAGTGGACGGTGTCGAAGCCGATCCAGGAGAACAGGCCCTTGGAGAAGCGGTTGTACTCGGGCAGCGACAGCAGCGCGTCCACCGCGGGCCGCGACAGCAGGCGGAAGTCGCCCACGCCGTCGGTGAGCTCCACGTCGACCCAGCGGTTCACGCCGCGGTAGTAGAGGCGGCTGAGTGCGGAGCGGACCTTCTTGTCGCCCTCGCGGGTGCGGCGGGCGATGATCTGGTCGTGGCCCTGCCGGTAGTAGTCGAGCATGGTCGCGATGAGCTCCGGCGGGTGCTGGAGGTCCGCGTCCATGATCACGACGGCGTCGCCGGTGGCCTCGCGCAGACCGGCGAGCATGCCGGCCTCCTTGCCGAAGTTGCGGCTGAAGGAGACGTACCGGGTGCGCTCTCCGTGCTCGGCGGCGATCGTGCGGAGCTTGGCGAGGGTGCCGTCCCGGCTGCCGTCGTCGACGTAGCAGACTTCGTAGTCGACGGGCAGGGAGTTCAGGACCCTGCGGATCTCCGCGTCGAAGCTGTCGATCACGGCCTCTTCGTTGTAGCAGGGCACTACTACGGACAGCTTCGTCATGAACACTTCCTGCTGGGTCCGAACGGGTGATTGTCGGCGACCGGACCCGCCACACACCTCTTCCTTAGAAGTATGCACGCCGAGGGTCGGACTGCCGGAGCCGAGCGCGACACACGGTAGCTTTGACGGGTTAAGCGGAATGGAACGAAGGGATCGAGGTGCACGTGCCTGACGTCTCCGTGGTCGTCATCGTCTACAACGACGCAGAGCGTCTGCCGACAGCCGTCCGGTCGGTTTTGGACCAGACCCTGCACGGGGTCGAAGTCGTGATCGTCGACGACTGCAGCAAGGACCGGTCGTACGAGGTCGCCCAGGAGCTCGAAGCCGCACACCCGGGCCGGGTGCGCGCCTTCCGCCTGCCCGAGAACAGCGGCGGCTGCGGTGCGCCCCGCAACCACGGCATCCGGCAGGCGACCGGCACCTACGTGATGTTCCTGGACAGCGACGACGTGCTCGAGCGCAACGCCTGCCGGAACATGCTGGACGCCGCCGAGCGGACCGGCTCCGACCTGGTGTCCGGCATGTGCGTGCGCGTGCACCTCGACAACCGCTGGGGCAAGACCACCGAGTGGTACCCCTGGATCTACTCCCGCACCCGCACCCTGGAGTCGATCACCGAGTACCCGGACCTGCTGGTCTACGACACCCTCTCCACGAACAAGTGCTACCGGCGCTCCTTCCTGCTGGAGCAGGGCCTGGAGTTCCCGGTCGGCATCCACTACGAGGACCTGCTCTTCTCCGCCCAGGCCTACGTCGCCGCCCGCCGCATCACCCTGATCCCCAACCACGTCTACTACTGGAACGTGGTCGAGAAGGCCGCAGCGAAGTCGATCAGCAACCGGCGCCACGAGATCGCGAACTTCGTCCACCGGATGGAGATCCACCGCCGCGTCGACGAGCTGCTCGCCGCCCACGGGCACACCGACATCAAGACGGCCAAGGACGCCAAGTTCCTCAAGCACGACCTGGTGCTGCACCTGCGCGACCTGCCCCTGCTGGGCGACGCGTACCGCCAGGAGTTCGCCCGCCTCGCCAACGGCTACCTGGCCGGCATCGACCCGGCCGCGTACGACAACGTCACCCACCTCCAGGCGATCTGCGCCTACCTGCTCGGCAAGGAGGACTGGGACAACCTGCTGCCGGCCGCCGACGCGATGACGAACAAGGGGCGGCTGACCTCCCCGCTCGCCGAGCGCGACGGGCGCGTCTACTGGTGCGCCGCCCACGTCGACGACCCGGCCGACACCGAGGCCCGCCGCATACTGGACGTCACCGAGCAGGGCTTCCACACCGCCCCGCTCACCTCGCTCGTCCTGGGCAACCGCCTGACCTCGTACGAGGACGACGGCCGCGGCACCGTCACCCTGTCCGGCGCGGTGGTGAACCCGCTGGGCCGGATCACCCCGGACACCGAGCTGAAGGCCACCTTGGAGTTCCGGGCCCGCCGTCAGATCGGCGTGCGCTCCTTCAGCTTCCCTGCGGCAACCGTGCGGCACGCCGGCGACACGATCGAGTGGACCGCCACGGCCGACATCGGCAGCACCGTGCGCCCCCTCGGCATCATCGACGCCGTCTGGGACGTGCGTCTGAAGCTCACCGCGGGCGGCGACCGCCTCACCACCCGCGTCTCCGTCGGCGGCGTCGACCTGGAGTCGGCGGCCCGGCTCCGCGTGCGGCCGCGCCTGACCCGGCTGGTCTCCGACCGCTTCGAGCCGGAGGTGACCAAGAAGGGCAACCTCTCCTACGTCCTGACCGCCGAGGGCCCCGCCGCCGTGCGCACCCAGGCCCTGATCAGCGGCGCCATGCACGGCAAGGCCGCCGGCGTGGTCAAGCGCAGCCTGCGCAGGGCCCTGCGCACCCGCCGCAACCTCGGCTCGGGCGAGCAGAAGGTGAAGGTCTACCACGAGGTCTTCTCGAAGCTGCCGATCAAGAAGGGCACGGTCGTCTTCGAGAGCCACATGGGCAAGCAGTACAGCGACAGCCCCAAGGCGATCTACGAGGAGATGGTCCGCCAGGGCGCCCCCTTCGAGGCGATCTGGTCCTACGCGGGCGCCAAGCCCACCGGCTTCCCCAAGGAGGCCACCCTGGTCAAGCGCTGGAGCTGGCCGTACCTGCGCGCGCTCGCACAGGCCGAGTACTGGGTCGACAACCAGGGCTTCCCCCTGGCCCTGACCAAGCGCCCGGGGACCACGTACATCCAGACCTGGCACGGCTCCGCGCTCAAGCGGATGGGCTTCCACGAACCGCGCACCAAGGCCCAGGACCGCGCGGCCCAGGACCGCTTCCAGGCGGCCGTCAACCGCTTCGACCACTTCCTGGTCCGCTCCGAGCACGACGTGCGCACCCTCGCCAAGGGCTTCCGGCTGCGCGACGAGGTGCTGCTGCGCGCCGGCTACCCGCGCAACGACGCCCTCGTCGAGGCGCACCGGGCCGAGACGCAGAGCGGGGAGCGGGTCCGCGGACCGCTCGCCGCCGAGCTGGGCATCGACCCGGACAAGAGGATCCTGCTGTACGCGCCCACGTTCCGGGCGGGCGCGGACGGCACGGTGGAGGGCTTCGAGTTCCCCTTCGACGTGGAGGAGTTCGCCGACCGGCTCGGCGACCGCTTCACGCTGCTCGTGCGCACCCACTACCTCAACAGCGTCACCCTGCCGCCGGCGGTCGACGGCCGCGTCATCGACGTGTCCGGGCACCACGACATCACGCCGCTGCTCGAGCTCGCCGACGGGCTGATCACCGACTACTCGTCCGTGATGTTCGACTACGCGGTCCTGGACCGGCCGATGCTGTTCTTCGCGTACGACTACGAGAAGTACGCGGGCGACATCCGCGGCACGTACTTCGACCTGAAGGAGAAGGCCCCCGGCCCCGTGGTCGCCACGCCCGACGAGCTCTTCCAGGCCGTCGCCGCCTTCGACGAGGCGGACGCCAAGTACGCGGAGGCGCGCCAGCGCTTCCTCGCCGAGTTCGGCGAATACGACCGCGGGGACGCCGCCCGCCAGATCGTCGAGAAGTTCTTCACCAGGAGCGGCAAGTGAGCCAGCAGACCGCCGGGTCCCACACAGCGGCGGACACCGAACAGCACCGCGCGGCAGAGCACCGCGCACGCGACATCTTCATCGTCTCCAACAGCGTCGACGAGCTCGGCGGCGTGACGACCTGGTCGCACCAGATGGCCCGGCTCTTCACCGACCGCGGGCACGCCGTGCACCTCGTCGGCATCGCGCCCGTCGCCGAGGAGATCCGGCAGAAGCTGCCGCAGGACCTGCCGTACGCGATGACCACCCTGTACGACACCCACCCGCCCAAGGCCCGCCGGCTGCGCGGCATCAAGGGCCGGCTCAACGCCCCCGAGCGGCGCCGCCAGGCCGCCCGGCGCGCCCTGATGCGGGACAAGGCGGAGAAGCTGAGCGAGCTGCTGCGCGCGGCCCGCCCCGGCGCCGTGGTGATCGTCACACAGGTGTGGGCGATGGAGTGGGTGGCGCTCGCCGACACCAAGGGGCTCACCGTCATCGGCATGAGCCACGAGTCCTTCGAGGCGAGCCGCAAGTCCACCCGCGGCGACCGGGTCCGGCGCCACTACGCCCACGTCGACCGGCTGCTGGTGCTGACCCCGGAGGACGCGGACCTGTGGATCCGGGCCGGCATGGAGAACGTCTCCAGCATGCCGAACCCGCTGCCGTTCATGCCGGACTCCCCCGCCCCGCGCACGGAGAAGGTCGTCGCCAGCGTCGGCCGCCTCGCCTTCGAGAAGGGCATGGACCTGCTCCTGGACGCCTGGGCGGAGGCGGCCCCGGCCCACCCCGACTGGGTCCTGCGCATCTACGGCGCGGGCGTGGAGGAGCCGACGCTGCGGGCGCACTGCACCTCGCTCGGCCTGGACGACTCGGTGGAGTGGATGGGCAGCACCGACGACGTGCTGGGCGCACTGCGCGGGGCTTCGGTCTTCGCGCAGGCCTCGCGGGCCGAGGGCTTCCCGATCACCCTGCTGGAGGCGATGGCCGCGGGCGTGCCCGTGGCCGCCTTCGACTGCGCGCCGGGCGTACGGGAGATCGTCGAACACGGCGAGGACGGGCTGCTCGCCCGCCTGGGCAACACGATGGAGCTGGCCGGGCACCTGGACGCGCTGATGTCGGACCGGGAGCTGCGCGACCGGCTCGGCGACCGGGCGTTCCGCGCCGTGCAGCGGTATTCCGGCAGCGAGATCACCGACCGCTGGGAGGAGCTGTTCGCGTTCCTGGAGCGCTGAACCGCCGCCGCTGACGCGGTGTGACGCACGTGACGAAGGAGCCGCCCGCCCCGGTCTGGTCCGGGGCGGGCGGCTCCTTCGCGTACGGGCCCTTCGTGCCGGCCGGCCGGAACGGCGGCGGCAGCAGGGCCTTTCCGTCAGCGCTCGGCGTGGTGCAGGGCGCCCTTGCGGTTGGCCTCCCAGCCCGCCCAGGCCGAGGTGATCATCTCGCGGACGTCGTGCTTGGCCTTCCAGCCCAGCACGGAGTGGATCCGGTCCGCCGAGGCGACGACCTTCGCCGGGTCGCCCGGGCGGCGCGGCACGACGACCGGCTCGTGGTCGTGCCCGGTGCCCTCGTTCAGCAGCCGGGCCATCTCCCGTACGGAGACGCCCTCGCCGCGGCCGATGTTGACGGTCAGGTCCTTGTAGTCGCCGGCCGCGCCCCACTCGGCGAGCTTGCGGGCCGCCGCGACGTGGGCCTCGGCCAGGTCCTCGACGTGGATGTAGTCGCGGATGCAGGTGCCGTCCGGCGTGGGGTAGTCGTCGCCGAAGATGCGGGCGCCCTCGCCCTTGTCGAAGCGCTCGAAGACCATCGGGACCAGGTTGAAGACCCCGGTGTCCGCGAGCTCGGGCGCGGCGGCGCCCGCCACGTTGAAGTACCGCAGACAGGCCGTGGAGATGCCGTGGGCCTTGCCGGCGGCGCGGACCAGCCACTCGCCGGCGAGCTTGGTCTCGCCGTACGGGCTCATCGGCGCGCACGGGGTCTCCTCGGTGACCAGCTCCACGTCCGGCGTGCCGTACACGGAGGCGGAGGAGGAGAAGAGGAAGTTGCGCACACCCGCGGCGGCCACCGCCCCGAGCAGGACCTGGAGGCCCTCGACGTTCTCGTGGTAGTAGTACAGCGGCTTCTCGACGGACTCGCCGACCTGCTTCTTGCCGGCCAGGTGCACCACGCCGGTGATCTTGTGCTCCCGGATGGCCTCGTCCAGGGCCAGCCGGTCCAGGACCGAGCCGATCACCAGCGGGACGCCCTCCGGGACGCGGTCCTCGTTGCCCGTGGAGAGGTCGTCGAACACGACGACCTCCTCCCCCGCGAGCAGCATCGCGCGGACGACGTGCGAGCCGATGTAGCCGGCGCCACCGGTGATCAGAAATGTCATGCGTGTCTCCCGAGGAGCACCCGCGGACCCGGTCCGAGGGGCTGTCCGTTGATCCTTCCGGCGGCCCGTGCCGGCCGCCGGCCCGACTTCATCCCGCCCCGCGGCCTGCCCGGGCCCGGTGGAGGCGGTTGCGTACGAGGCTCAGTGCACCCGCAGCGCCCGGCGCGAGCCGCAGGGCCAGGGACCCTCCGCCCGTGCGGAACGGCTGCGCCAGCAGAACACCGTACCTGCTGCTCGGCAGCGCCCTGCGGTGCAGCAGCGCGTCGAGGGGGCGCGGCGAGGTGGTCAGGGAGCTGCCGTCGGCGAACTCCACCTCCACCTGCACGCCCCACGCCTGCATGCCGCGCCGGCCCTGGCGGCGCCCGGCGGCGGCCACGGCGGTGAGGTGGAACGGCACCTCGCAGCTCCAGGCGTCGCCTTCCGGGGCGCGGCGCAGCTCGACCGGCCGGTCCAGGACGCCTTCGCCGCCCGCGCGGGGTACGAAGTGGAGCCGGGCGGTGCGCGGCCCGGCCGCGGCGAGCCGCCCGTACAGGTCGTGCACGCGCAGCCGCAGCCCGCCGGTTCCCGCGGGGCCGGCGTCGACGCTGACGGGCAGCTCGGAGAGCGGCAGCGCGGCGAGCCCGTCGAGAGCGACCGGGAGCTCCTCGCTCCATACGGGCCCGCCCTCCGGGCCGTTGGCGTACGGGGGCAGCAGGCGCGGCGGCTCGGCGGCGAAGCGGGTGAGCCGCTCGACGTCGGCGGGCGGGACCGGGCTCGCACGCAGGACGCGGACGATCCAGCGGGCGTGCGCCCCGGCGGCCTCGATGACGGCGTCGTCGAAGCCGGCGAGGTACTCGCGGGTCAGGGTCCACCAGGCGGCCTGGTACTCGGGGTCCCGGCCGAGCTCGCGCAGGTACATGCGCAGGTCGTACTCGAGGAACTTCACCTGGCAGGCGCGGCCCAGCTCGGCGGACGACTCGGCGATGATCCGGGCGGCGGCGCGGTGGGCCTCGATCCGGGAGCGCCAGTTCGAGACGTCCTTGCGGTCCAGGGAGATCGACACCTGGGCGGCGCTGCGGCGCACGTGCCACACGTAGACGAGGTCGCCGATGACGGCGATGCGGGGGGCCGCGGCCAGGACGCGGGCGGTGAAGACGAAGTCCTCGTAGATGAACCGGCCGTCGGGGAAACGGATCGCGTGCTTCTCCAGGAAGGACCGCTCGTACAGCTTGTTGACGCAGAGGGTGTCGCGGACCAGCTCCGGCCGGTCGGCCGGCCGGTCGATGACGTCGCCCGGGGTGTAGAGGCCGGGCATCCAGGGGACGTCGTGGTACTGCGGCAGCTCCCGGCGTACGCACGCGCCGACGGTCACGGGCGCGCGGTGCTGCTCGGCGGCGCGCACCAGGGCCTCGGCCGCGCCCGGCGGGAGGACGTCGTCGCTGTCGAGGAAGAGGACGTACGGGGAGGTGGCGACCGCGATCCCGTCGTTGCGCGGGGTGCCGCATCCGCCGCTGTTCTCCGTGCGGTGCACGACCTTCAGGCGGGGGTGGACGGCGGCCAGCTCGTCCAGGACCCGTGCGGTGCCGTCGGCCGAGGCGTCGTCGACGGCGATGACCTCGGCCACGACCGGGCCCTGGGCGAGTGCCGAGGCGACGGCCTCGCCCACGAGCGCGGCGTCGTTGTACGCGATCACGACGACGGAGACGCTGGGAGGAATGGTGCTGCTCACCCGTGGATCCTAGGCGACACGGGTGAACATCACCTCAACTGCGCCGTCCGTGCGAAGGAGCGGTACAGAACCAGGACAAAAGCCGGTCAGGAGCAGGCCGGAAACCGGTCAGAACGGCCGGAACTCGTCGTACTCCTGCTGCGCCGAGTCCTTGCGGCGGGCTTCCTTCTCCTTGCGGCGCTGGGTGGCCGGGCGCGGGGCCTCCATGCGGTGGTCCTCGCCGCGGCGGCCCAGCATCTCGGCACCGGCCATCATCGACGGCTCCCAGTCGAACACGACCGCGTTGTCGTCCGAGCCGATGGCCACGCCGTCGCCGGCGCGGGCGCCGACCTTCAGCAGCTGGTCCTCGACGCCGAGGCGGTTGAGGCGGTCGGCCAGGTAGCCCACGGCCTCGTCGTTGTTGAAGTCGGTCTGGCGCACCCAGCGCTCCGGCTTCTCGCCGCGCACGCGGTACACGTCCTCCACCTCGTCGTAGGTGACGGTGAAGCCGGTCTCGTCGACGGCCTTCGGGCGGATGACGATACGGGTCGCCTCCTGCTTCGGCTTGCGGGCGCGCGCCTTGGCGACGACCTCCGCGAGGAAGTAGGAGAGCTCCTTCAGGCCGGTGCGGGCGACCGCGGAGACCTCGAAGACCTTGTAGCCGCGCGCCTCCAGGTCGGGGCGGATCATGTCGGCGAGGTCCTGGCCGTCGGGGATGTCGACCTTGTTGAGGACGACCAGGCGCGGCCGGGTCTCCAGTCCGCCGCCGTACTGCTTGAGCTCCTCCTCGATGACGTCGAGGTCGGAGACGGGGTCGCGGTCGGACTCCAGGGTGGCGGTGTCCAGGACGTGCACGAGGACCGAGCAGCGCTCGACGTGGCGCAGGAACTCCAGGCCTAGGCCCTTGCCCTGGCTGGCGCCCGGGATCAGGCCGGGGACGTCGGCGATCGTGTACACGGTCGAGCCGGCCGTGACGACGCCGAGGTTCGGGACGAGCGTGGTGAAGGGGTAGTCCGCGATCTTCGGCTTGGCGGCGGAGAGCACCGAGATCAGCGAGGACTTGCCGGCGCTGGGGAAGCCGACGAGGGCCACGTCGGCGACGGTCTTGAGCTCCAGCACGATGTCGCCGGTGGCGCCGGGGACGCCGAGGAGCGCGAAGCCGGGGGCCTTGCGGCGGGCGGAGGCGAGCGCCGCGTTGCCGAGGCCGCCGCGGCCGCCCTCGGCGGCGACGTAGGTGGTGCCCTGGCCGACGAGGTCGGCGAGCACGTTGCCCTGCTTGTCGAGGACGACGGTGCCGTCCGGGACCGGCAGGACCAGGTCCTGGCCGTCCTTGCCGGAGCGGTTGCCGCCCTCGCCCGGCTTGCCGTTGGTGGCCTTGCGGTGCGGGCTGTGGTGGTAGTCCAGCAGGGTCGTGACCGACTGGTCGACGACCAGGATCACATCGCCGCCGCGGCCGCCGTTTCCGCCGTCGGGGCCGCCGAGCGGCTTGAACTTCTCCCGGTGTACGGAGGCGCAGCCGTGGCCTCCGTTACCCGCGGCGACGTGCAGCTCGACGCGGTCCACGAAGGTGGTCATGGGTGTTCCTCCAGATACAGACGGGATGTCCCGGACAGGCCTTGCTGTCCATTAAACGTGTGTACGTGCAAACGCGCCGAGGGCGGACCTCTCTTCCCGACTTTCGCCGGGAAGAGCTGAGATCCGCCCTCGGGATGCTACGAACGCTTGATCAGCAGGAGCTGGATCAGGCGGCCGGAACGATGTTCACGACCTTGCGGCCACGGTGCGTGCCGAACTGCACGGCACCGGCCTGCAGCGCGAACAGCGTGTCGTCGCCACCACGGCCGACACCGGCGCCGGGGTGGAAGTGGGTGCCGCGCTGGCGGACCAGGATCTCACCAGCGTTGACGACCTGACCGCCGAAGCGCTTCACGCCGAGCCGCTGGGCATTGGAATCGCGACCGTTCCGGGTGGACGATGCGCCCTTCTTGTGTGCCATTGCTCAGTCCCTCTTTACTTCGCGGCCGTCGGGATAGCGGTGACCTTGATCGCCGTGTACTGCTGACGGTGACCCTGGCGACGGCGGTAGCCGGTCTTGTTCTTGTAGCGCAGGATGTCGATCTTGGCGCCCTTGTGGTGGTCCACGACCTCGGCCTGGACCTTGATGCCGGCCAGGACCCACGGGTCGCTGGTCACGGCGTCGCCGTCGACAACGAGCAGGGTCGAGAGCTCGACCGTGTCGCCAACCTTGGCAGTGGAAATCTTGTCAACCTCAACGATGTCGCCGACAGCAACCTTGTGCTGGCGACCACCGCTGCGCACGATGGCGTACACGCGGATCTCTCTCTCGCTCGATGGGAACCCCTGAAGCCAGCCGTCCCCCGCCGAACACGGGGCGGCCTCCCCCGCGCCGCGCAGCGGCTCGGGAGGTGAGGTGCTCAGTGGCTGGCGCGCACGTAGACACGCCGACGTGCAAGGTTACGCGGCAGAGGTTTAAGAGGTCAAACCGGGCCCGCCGGGGCGGGCCGGGCCACCGTCCGCCGCGCCCCCGTCGCGGGGGGTGCGGGTACGGGACTGCCCCGGCTCCCGTGTGGGGAGCCGGGGCAGTCCCGGGGTGCCGTGACGTCCTCGCGTCAGGCCGGGGCGGGTCAGCCTTCGGTCGGCTGCTCCGCGGGCGCGGCCTTCTTCGCGGCGGCCTTCTTGGTGGTCGCCTTCTTGGCCGTCGTCTTCTTGGCGGCGGTCTTCTTGGCCGTCGTCGTCTTCTTGGCGGCGGCCTTCTTCGCCGGGGCCTTCTTGGCGGCCGTCTTGCGGGCCGTCTTCTTGGCCGGGGCCGCCTCCTCCGCCGCCGGGGCCTCAGCCTCGGCAGCAGCCGGGGCCTCCTCGACCGGGGCGGGCTCCGGTGCCGTCTCGACGACCAGCACCGCCGCCTCCGCGCCGGCCGGGGAGCCGGCGGGTGCGGTGGCCTTGCGGGTGGCGCGGCGCCGCGGACGGGCCGGGGCGGCCTCGGCGACCGGAGCAGCCTCGGCAGCGGCCGGGGCCTCCTCCACCGCCGGCACCTCGGCCTCGGCGGCCTCGGGGGCCTCCTCGACCGGGGCGACCGGCTCGGGCTCTGGCTGGGGCTCCGGCTCGGCCTTGACCTCGGCCTCGGCCTCCACCACCGGCTCGGCCGGGGCCGCCGGGGCGGTGGCCTTGCGGGTGGCGCGACGGCGCGTACGGCCCTTCGGCGCGGCCTCCTCCGCCGCCGGGGCGGGAGCGGCCTCGACCGTCTCCGCCGCGGCCACGGCCTCGGCGACGGCCTCGGCGGCCGGCTCCAGCACCGTGTCGGCGGGCTCGGTCACCGGCTCGGCCGCGATCTCGACCTCGACCGGAGCGGCCTCCACGACCGGGGCGGCAGCAGCGGCAGCCCGCGGGGCACCCGCCGCAGCGGTCGCCTTGCGGGTGGCGCGGCGGCGGTTGCGGCGGCTGCTGATGCCGGCCGCGGCCTCCGCCTCGGCGACGCTGCCGTACAGCTCCTCGTCCGGGGCGAACGCCGGCTCCGGCAGCGCCACGGGCGCCGCGAGCTCGGCGGCCACCTCGGCCTCGGTCTCCGCCTCCACCTCGGCGAGGGCCTCGGCCTCGACGGCCTCGACGGCCTCCACCTCGTGGTCGTGCTCGTGGCCCCGGCCGCCGCGGCGCTTGGCGCGCTTGCCGCCGTTGCCGGCCGCCGTGGCCGTGTCCATGTGCACGATCACACCGCGCCCGTTGCAGTGGACGCAGGTCTCGGAGAAGGACTCCAGCAGGCCCTGGCCCACCCGCTTGCGGGTCATCTGGACCAGGCCGAGCGAGGTCACCTCCGCGACCTGGTGCTTCGTACGGTCACGGCCCAGGCACTCCAGCATCCGCCGCAGGACCAGGTCGCGGTTGGACTCCAGGACCATGTCGATGAAGTCGATGACGACGATGCCGCCCAGGTCGCGCAGCCGCAGCTGGCGCACGATCTCCTCGGCCGCCTCCAGGTTGTTCCGGGTGACGGTCTCCTCGAGGTTGCCGCCCTGACCGGTGAACTTGCCGGTGTTGACGTCGATGACGACCATCGCCTCGGTCTTGTCGATCACGAGGGAACCGCCCGAGGGCAGCCACACCTTGCGGTCGAGCGCCTTGGCGAGCTGCTCGTCGATCCGGTACGTCGCGAAGACATCGACCTCGGAGGTCCAGCGCGAGAGCCGGTCGGCCAGGTCCGGGGCGACGTGCGAGACGTACCCGTGGATGGTCTCCCAGGCGCTGTCACCGCTGACGATGACCTTCGAGAAGTCCTCGTTGAAGATGTCGCGCACGACGCGGACGGTCATGTCCGGCTCGCCGTACAGCAGGCTCGGCGACGACGTCGTGATCTGCTTCGACTTCTTCTGGATCTCCTCCCACTGCGCCTGCAGACGCTCGACGTCGCGGCGCAGCTCGTCCTCGCTCGCACCCTCGGCGGCGGTGCGCACGATGACGCCCGCGTCCTCGGGGACGATCTTCTTGAGGA
Organism: Streptomyces sp. NPDC046876; assembly: GCF_040645035.1. Lineage (NCBI taxonomy): Bacteria > Bacillati > Actinomycetota > Actinomycetes > Kitasatosporales > Streptomycetaceae > Streptomyces > Streptomyces sp. NPDC046876. Next base: position 14,994 of record NZ_JBEYXK010000026.1, read on the forward strand.
TGGTCTTCAGGCGCGCGCGCTCGGTGTCGGGCAGCTTGCGGCTGATGCCGGTCATCGAGCCCTCGGGCACGTAGACCAGGTAGCGGCCGGGCAGCGAGACCTGCGAGGTCAGGCGGGCGCCCTTGTGGCCGATCGGGTCCTTGGTGACCTGGACCAGCACGGACTGGCCGGACTTCAGGGCGGACTCGATGCGGCGCGGCCCGTTGGCCAGGCCGAGCGCCTCGAAGTTGACCTCGCCGGCGTACAGGACGGCGTTGCGGCCCTTGCCGATGTCGATGAACGCGGCCTCCATCGACGGCAGCACGTTCTGGACCTTGCCCAGGTAGACGTTGCCGACGTACGAGGTGGCCTCTTCCTTGTTGACGTAGTGCTCGACGAGCACGTTGTCCTCGAGGACGCCGATCTGCGTGCGCTCGCCGCTCTGGCGGACGACCATCACGCGCTCGACGGCCTCGCGGCGGGCCAGGAACTCGGCCTCGGTGATGATCGGCACGCGGCGGCGGCCCTGCTCGCGGCCCTCGCGGCGGCGCTGCTTCTTCGCCTCCAGGCGGGTCGAGCCCTTGATGGACTGGACCTCGTCGGAAGCTTCGGCCTTCTCGCGCGCCGGGCGCGGCTCGCGGACCTTGACGACGGTACGGACGCCGTCCTCGTCGGCGGCCTCGGCCTCGGCGGCGTCACCGCTGCGGCGACGGCGGCGACGGCGACGGCGGCTGGAGGCGGAACCGAGCGCGCCGGCCTCCTCGGCCTCTTCCTCTTCCTCCTCCTCGGCTTCGGCCTCGGCGGCCTCCTGCTCGGCGGCGGCCTCGGCCTCCTCCTCGGCGGCCTCGTCCAGGTCGGCGGCCTCACCGCGGCGGCGGCGACGGCCACCGCGACGGCGGCGGCGGGACGGGCGCTCGCCCGACTCGTCGGCCTCCTCGGCCTCTTCCTCCTCCAGCTCGGCGGCCTCGGCCTCGAGCTCCTCCTCCGGCTCGGCGACCGGGGCGGCCTCGACCGCGCCGCGGCCGCGGCGACGGCGGCGGCCGGCGGGCTGCGGGGCGGGGGCCTCGACGGCCTCGGCCTCGAGCTCGGCCTCCTCCTCCGCTTCCTCGGCCTCCGCCTCGGCGGCGGCTGCGGCGGCGGCGAGGGCCGCGGTCTCCGGGGTCTGGAACATCGGCTCGGTGAACACCGGCGCCTGGAACACGGGCACGGCGGGGCGCGTGGCGCGGCGGGCGCGGGCCGGGGCGGCGGGCTCCTCGGCCGGGGCCTCGGGCTGCGCGGGGGCGGCCGGTGCAGCCGGGGCGGCGGCGCGGGTGGCGCGGCGGCGGCCGCGCTTGGGCGCGTCCACGGCGTCGGCGACGGTGAAGGCGGGCTTCGGGGCCTCCTCGGCCACGGGCTCCGCGGCAGCGGCGGCGGTCTCGGCAGCGGGGGCGGCCGGGGCGGCCGCTGCGCGGGTGGCACGGCGGCGGGTACGCGGCGCCGGGGCAGCAGCCTCGGCCGGCTCCTCGGCAGCGGCCGGGGCCTCGACCACGGCCTCGGCGGGAGCCGCAGCGGCAGCGGCCTCGGCGACCGGCGCGGCCGCAGCACGGGTGGCACGGCGACGGGTACGCGGCGCCGGAGCAGCAGCCTCGACCGGCTCCTCGACGGCAGCCGGAGCCTCGACCACGGCTTCGGCCGGAGCCGCAGCAGCCTCGGCAACCGGCGCGGCCGCAGCGCGAGTGGCACGGCGACGGGTACGCGGCGCCGGGGCAGCGGCCTCGGCCGGCTCCTCGGCAGCGGCGGGGGCCTCGACCACGACGGCCTCGGCGGCCGCGGCGGTGGGCGTGGCGACGGCGCGGGTCGCGCGGCGTCGCGGACGGGCCGGGGCTGCGCTGGGCGCGGCTTCCTCGGCGGGGGCGGCCGGGGCGGCCTCGGTCACCTCGGCGGCCGGGGCGGCGACGGGCGCGCCGGGCGGACCCGCGGGCCGCGACGCTGCCCGGCGGCGCCTGCGCGGCGGCAGGTTGTCGCTCGGGCTGTCGTTGCCGGCGGCGGTGATGTCGTTCTCGTTGTTGAGCATGCGGGCGGTTCTCCCGTCACGCTCCCGGGCGCCGCGGCTGACGTCCGGTCCGGCACGGCAACCGCGCGGTCAGCGCGGTACCGGCCTCCGGGGCGCGTTCGCCACTCGGGAGCTGTAGTCCATGGCCGCCGGTTCCGTACGTCTTGTCCGTACGGCCTGGCGGAAGTCTTCAGGTCAGTGCGCGGCCCGACCCAGGTGGCTCCCGAGTGCCAGGGCTGCGCGGCGGCGACGATCCCTACGCGGCGGGACCTTCCGGCGCCTTCGCGTCGGCGGTCGCGGCGGCCGTGGGTGGGGCGGCCGTGACAGCCTCGCGGTCGGGCGCGAGCGGGTCGGTCACCGTGCCGGACTCCTCGTCGAAGAGCCCCTGCGCCAGCCTGGTCACCGCTGCGGGGACCGGCGGCGCCAGGTCGGCCACAGCTCGGAGACCGGACAGGACGTCGTCGGGTCGAACGGCAGGTGTCAGATGCCGAACAACCAGCCGCAGTATCGCACAGGCACTGTCCAGCGGCCTATCAGCCGGAGCAGGAAGCACCTCGAGGGACGCAACGGCCCCCCGGGTGTCGAAGGTGCGCATGCCGTTCTTGGTGCGGCGCTGCACCTCGACGGTCTCGGCGGCGAGGAAGGCCTCCACCGCGCGGGCGGCCTCGGCGGCCTCCACTCCGTCGAGCTTCAGCTCCCACACGGAGGCGGTGAGCCGGTCGGCGAGGCCGGAGGTGCGGGCCTCGACGGCGTCGACGATGTCGAGGCCGATGGGCATGGACTCGTCGAGCAGCTCGCGGAGCTTGTCGGGGTCGCGGGGCGCGGTGAGCGCGATCTCCAGGTACTCGGCCTCGCTGCCGGTGCCGGTGGGCGCGGCGTTCGCGTACGACACGCGCGGGTGCGGGGTGAAGCCGGCCGAGTACGCCATGGGCACCTCGGCGCGGCGCAGGGCGCGCTCGAACGCGCGCTGGAAGTCCCGGTGGCTGGTGAACCGGAGGCGGCCGCGCTTGGTGTAGCGCAGTCGGATGCGCTGTGCCACCGGTGCGGGGGGCGGGCCTTCGGGCTGTCGCTTGCCCAGTGGTTCTTCTCCTTGTGCGGGGCTCCGCGGCTCGCGCGTCGCCCTGAGGTCTGGTGAGCCTGCCGGCCGTGCCTGCCCTCCGGCTCACCCCTGCGTCCGGCGCAGGGGGCTCTCGGGGGCGGGCGGACGGCCCACGGCTGTCGTACTACCCAGACTACGCGCCCCTGACCTCGCCGGTTCCCGGGGCGGTCACCCGAAGAGGGCCCGCCGCACCTCGGCGCGGACCTCCCGGACGACGCTCCGCACCGAGCGCCACGCCTCGCGCAGGGCGTGCCCGACCGGTGTCAGCACGTACCGGTACACCCGCGAGCAGGGCCACCCCACCAGCGCCCACGCCACCAGCGAGATCCCCCGCCACACCCACTTCACGATCCGCCCGGCGACATGCCAGGCCCAGACGAGCACCGCCCCGAGCGGCGCCAGCCCATACCGGTACACCCCCCGCACAACCCACCCCACGGCACCCCCCACGGGCACCAACACCCACCGCCACACCGCTGCCGCGGCCCATGCCAGGGCCTGCCCGGCCGGGACGATCAGCCACTGGTACGCCGCCCGGATCGCCCAGACGACCGCCGCCCCGAGCGGCACCAGCACGTAACGGTAGGCGGCGGCGACCAACCAGGCCGCGGCTACCCCGACCGGCCTGAGCAGGAACCCGTAGGCGGCGGCGACGAGCCAGGCCGCACCCTGGCCGACTGGCCGCACCAGCCACTCGTACGCGGCCGCGGCCAGCGACCGCAGCCCGCGGCCGACCGGTGCGAGCACCCACGCGTACACCGCGCGCCCGACGGGCGCGAGCAGATACCGCCACAGCCCGACCCAGGGCCAGACGAACACCAGCTTGAGCAGCACGCCGAGCACCCACCCGATCCCGCGCAGCACCGGTTCGAGCACGTGCACCCACAGCGGCCCGAGCACGTGCCGCTGCAGGCCCCGCGCGGCGGCGGCGATCAGCTCCCAGACCACCCGTACGGGCAGTACGACGAGCACCGCCACGACCTTGACCGGAATCCGCAGCACCCCCACGAGGCAGCCGTCGGCAGGGTCGGCGGTGCGCCGCTTGTCGATCTCCATGCAGAGAAGGACACACGAAAGCCCCCGTCCGTTGCATCGGCGGGGGCTCTGACGGCGGCCGGACCTCAGTCGATCGACCCGGGCTCGGCCAGCCACTGCGTGCGCAGGTCCATGTGCTTGGCGATTGTCTCGAAGTCGCGGTCGTAGTGCAGCACCGTGAGCCGGTGCCGTGCGGCGGTCACGGCGACGACGAGGTCGACGACTCCGGCGGACCGCACGCACCCCGCCTGGGCCAGGGCTTCCTGCGCGCCCAGGACCCTGCTCCACACATCGTCGGGGATCTCGTGCCACACGTAGAGGTCTGCGAACGCCTGCCGCATCGCGGCGTACTGGGCGGCCGAGCGCGCGGAGTACAGGGCCTCCACCTCGGTGGCCGTGCACATCCCGATACGCCCCGCCGCGAGCACCGGCCGCCAGGTGGCGAACGGCCCCGGCAGCGTGATCCGGTGCACGGCAGAGGTGTCGATCAGGTACGAGCTGTCGGTCACCCGCGCACCTCGTCCTTGAATCCCGGCTCCCGCCCCTTGTCGAAGGCTCCCTCTTCATCGAGTTTGACGAGGGCTTCGAGCGCGCGCTCGCGGCGCAGGCGGGCTCCTATTTCCTCGAGGGCGGCGTTGACGGTGTCCTTCTTGGTCGTGGTTCCGAGTGCCTCGGCAGCGAGCGCCAACGCTTCCTCGTTGATGTCGATCACGGTCTTGGCCATGAATGCCACCTCCGAACGAGGGCAGGATATTGCCCTGTACGGAATGAAGGATATCCAGGGCCGACCACGGCAGAAACCTTCATGCTCCCCTCGAATGAATATGCCCCCGCCGATCCCGGCGGGGGCACATGTCGAGCGCGGACTACTTCACGACCGTCAGCGGCAGCAGCTTCTTGCCGGTCGGGCCGATCTGGATGTGGGTGTCCATCTGAGGACAGACGCCGCAGTCGAAGCACGGGGTCCAGCGGCAGTCCTCAACCTCGGTCTCGTCGAGGGCGTCCTGCCAGTCCTCCCAGAGCCAGTCCTTGTCCAGGCCGGAGTCGAGGTGGTCCCAGGGGAGGACCTCCTCGTACGTGCGCTCGCGGGTCGTGTACCAGTCCACGTCCACGCCGTACGCCGGGAGGGTCTTCTCCGCGCACTCCATCCAGCGGTCGTACGAGAAGTGCTCGCGCCAGCCGTCGAAGCGGCCGCCGTCCTCGTACACGGCGCGGATGACGTCGCCGATGCGGCGGTCGCCGCGGGACAGGAGGCCCTCGACGATGCCCGGCTTGCCGTCGTGGTAGCGGAAGCCGATGGAGCGGCCGTACTTCTTGTCGCCGCGGATCTTGTCGCGGAGCTTCGCCAGGCGGGCGTCCGTCTCCTCCGCCGACAGCTGCGGGGCCCACTGGAACGGGGTGTGCGGCTTCGGGACGAAGCCGCCGATCGACACCGTGCAGCGGATGTCGTTCTGCCCGGAGACCTCGCGGCCCTTGGCGATCACGTTGACCGCCATGTCACCGATCTGCAGGACGTCCTCGTCGGTCTCGGTCGGCAGGCCGCACATGAAGTACAGCTTCACCTGGCGCCAGCCGTTGCCGTACGCGGTGGCGACGGTGCGGATCAGGTCCTCTTCCGAGACCATCTTGTTGATGACCTTGCGCATGCGCTCGGAGCCGCCCTCGGGGGCGAAGGTCAGGCCGGAGCGGCGGCCGTTGCGGGTCAGCTCGTTGGCCAGGTCCACGTTGAAGGCGTCCACGCGGGTGGAGGGGAGCGAGAGGCCCACCTTGTCGTCCGCGTAGCGGTCCGCGAGGCCCTTGGCGATGTCCGCGATCTCGGTGTGGTCCGCCGAGGAGAGGGACAGCAGGCCGACCTCCTCGAAGCCGGTCGCCTTCAGGCCCTTCTCGACCATCTCGCCGATGCCGGTGATGCTTCGCTCCCGCACGGGGCGCGTGATCATGCCGGCCTGGCAGAAACGACAGCCGCGGGTGCACCCGCGGAAGATCTCGACGGACATCCGCTCGTGGACGGTCTCGGCGAGCGGGACCAGCGGCTGCTTGGGGTACGGCCACTCGTCGAGGTCCATGACCGTGTGCTTGGAGACGCGCCACGGCACGCCCGAGCGGTTGGGCACGACACGGCCGATGCGGCCGTCGGGCAGGTACTCCACGTCGTAGAAGCCCGGCACGTAGACGTTGCCGGTCTTCGCGAGGCGCAGCAGCAGCTCCTCGCGGCCGCCGGGCCGGCCCTCGGCCTTCCAGGCGCGGATGATGTCGGTGATGTCGAGGACGGCCTGCTCGCCGTCGCCGATGACCGCGCAGTCGATGAAGTCCGCGATCGGCTCGGGGTTGAAGGCCGCGTGGCCGCCCGCGAGGACGATCGGGTGGTCCTCGGTGCGGTCGCGGGCCTCCAGCGGGATCCCCGCCAGGTCCAGGGCGGTGAGCATGTTGGTGTAGCCCAGCTCCGTGGAGAAGGACAGGCCGAACACGTCGAAGGCACCGACGGGGCGGTGGCTGTCCACGGTGAACTGCGGCACCTTGTGCTCGCGCATGAGCGCTTCCAGGTCGGGCCACACGCTGTACGTGCGCTCGGCGAGGACGCCCTCGCGCTCGTTGAGCACCTCGTACAGGATCATGACGCCCTGGTTGGGCAGCCCGACCTCGTACGCGTCCGGGTACATGAGCGCCCAGCGGACGTCACACGAATCCCACGGCTTGACGGTGGAGTTGAGTTCACCGCCGACGTACTGGATGGGCTTCTGCACATGCGGGAGCAGAGCTTCGAGCTGTGGGAAGACCGACTCGGACATCACGCGACTTTCGTGAAGCGGGCAGGGGGTGACTCTCAAGCGTAACCCGGACGGCCCCCGGCCCCTGCCGCCACGATCACCGCCTACGGGGTCAGGGCCGCCCGGCGCGCGGGTTCGCAGGCCTTGGCCCATACGTCCGGAAGCTCCCGTTCGCAGGTGGCGGCCAGGGCTTCCTCGCGGGCGTAGAGCACGCCCCAGGTGAAGGCGGAGTCACCCGCGGCGGTGGCCTGGAGGCCGATGTCGCGCAGGGCGTCGCGGGCGACGACGCTGTCCTGGTGCTCGCCGAGCAGGGTCTGTACCGCCTTCATGGCCTTGGCCTGCCGTTTCGCGGGCTTTCCGAGGGCTTCGGTGGCGGCCTCCGCCGCGTAGCGTGCGCGCTTGGCGGCCTTGCGGGCGTCGTGGAGGGCGTGGTCGCGTTCGGTGCCGGGGTCCAGGTCGAGGGCGGCGGCGATGCGGCGGGCGAGGCGGTCGTGGTCGCGCAGGACGGCCTTGGGCAGCACTTTCCGGGCGGGCTTGTCGGCGGCGGGGCGGAGCGGGGGGTCGGCGAGGAGGGCGTCGAGGGCGTCGAGGAGGGCCAGGTAGCGCTTGCTGTCGAGGGCGGCGAGGGCGCGGCGGCGGGATCCGGAGCGGCGGGCGGCGTGCCAGGTGCGCAGTCGGCCGCGGACGGGGCCCTGCAGCAGGGGGCGCGGGAGTCCGGCGACGTGGTCCTGGATGCGGGCGTGGAGGACTTCCTGGTCGCGGTCGACGCCGAGCTCGGCGGCGAGCCAGCGCAGCTCCTCGCCGAGGGGGTCGGTGGCGGTGCGGTCGAGGACCTTGCGGAAGGTCTTGAAGGCGCTGCGGATGCGGCGGGAGGCGACCCGCATCTGGTGGACGGAGTCCGGCAGGGCCCGCCGTACGGCGGGGTCCTGGGCGACGAGGGCGTCGCGCTGGAGGCGCAGGTACGCGAGGACGTGCGCGCCCGCGGTGTCCTCGGCGGGGCCGGGGGCGGGGCGGGGGGCGGGGGCGGTGCCGGTCTCGGCGAGGGCGCGCGCGAGTTTGGAGGGGGAGTCGGAGACCCGGATGCCGGCCTTGCGGAAGGTCTTCTCGACGGCGTCGAGGAGGGCGGGGTCGGTGCCCTCGGCGAGTTCCACCTCGATCTCGGTCCAGGTGGCGACGGCTCCGGCTCCGGCCCGCCCGACAGCGGCGGCCTGCCCGGCATCCGCCGGCCGTCCCCCCGCCTGCCCGGCTCCCGCCTGCCCCGCTCCCCTCTGCCCCGCTCCCGCCTGCCCCTCCCCCGTCTGCCCGGCCTCGGCCCGGACGCTGTCGGTGGAGAGCTCGGCGAGCACGGTGCCGTCGGCGTCGAGGAGGTGGCTGACCCTGCGGGAGGAGAGCAGCCGGACCCGGGGTTCGAGGCCGCCCTCGCGGACGCGGGAGCGGAGCAGGGCGGCGAGGGAGCGCGGGACGGTGTCGCTGAGGGGGGCGCCGATCTCGTCGCGGACGCCCGGGGAGACGGGCAGTTTGAGGTGCCAGCCCGCGTCGGCGCCGCCGGTGCGGCGGCGGAGGGTGAGGCCGTCGGCGGCGAGCCGCTGGTCGGGGGTGTCGTAGTAGACGGCGTCGAGGTCGACGGTGCCCCGGTCGGCCACGGAGGCGATCCGGGCCGTGCCCGCGAGGTCGGGGATGCCCCTGCGCGCCGCCTTGGCCGTAGTGAACTCGAATTTCCGCTCGATCTCGCGCTTCGTGTCCGCCATGGATCGAACTTAATCCTGAACGGTCAACGACGGCACGGTGAACGGCGGGATCGGCCGGGTCCGGTTCCGGAACCGGCCGGAACCGCCCGGAACCCGGCCGAAGAGCGCCCCCCGCCCCGTCCGCGCCCCCGCCCCTCCGCTAGGCCGACATCGGCCGCTGCACCTTGATCGATTGCAGGAGCCCGATGGCCACCCACACGGCGAACATCGACGATCCTCCGTAGGAGACGAAGGGCAGCGGCAGGCCCGCCACCGGCATGATCCCGAGCGTCATCCCGATGTTCTCGAAGGCCTGGAAGGCGAACCAGGCGATGATCCCGGCGCAGACGATGGTCCCGTAGAGCTCCGTGGTCTCGCGGGCGATCATGCAGGCCCGCCACAGCACCACGCCGAGCAGGACGAGGATCAGGCCGGCGCCGACGAAGCCGAGCTCCTCGCCCGCGACCGTGAAGACGAAGTCCGTCTGCTGCTCGGGCACGAACTGGCCGGTGGTCTGCGAGCCCTTGAAAAGGCCGGAGCCGGTCAGCCCGCCGGAGCCGATCGCGATGCGCGCCTGGTTGGTGTTGTAGCCGACGCCGGCGGGGTCGAGCTCGGGGTTGGCGAAGGCCGCGAAGCGGTTGATCTGGTATTCGTCGAGCACGCCGAGCTGCCAGACCAGGATGGCGCCGCCCGCGCCGGAGCCGAGCAGGCCGAGCACCCAGCGGTTGGAGGCGCCGGAGGCGAGCAGGACACCGAGCACGATGACGACCATGACCATGACGGAGCCCAGGTCGGGCATCAGCATGACGATGCCCATCGGGACGGCGGCCAGGCACAGGGCCTTCATCACGGTGCGGTGGTCGGGATGGACGAGGTCGCCCGCGTCGACCCGGGCGGCCAGCAGCATCGCCATGCCCAGGATGATCGTGATCTTCACGAACTCGGAGGGCTGGAGGGAGAAGCCGCCGCCGATCACGATCCACGCGTGGGCGCCGTTGATGGTGGCGCCGAGCGGGGTGAGCACGGCGATGATCAGGATCAGGGAGAGCCCGTACAGGACCGGTACGGCGCCGCGCAGGGTGCGGTGGCCGAGCCAGATCGTGCCGATCATCAGCACGAGGCCGATGCCGGTGTTCATGGCGTGCCGGACGAGGAAGTAGTAGGGGTCGCCCTGGTTGAGCTGGGTGCGGTTGCGGGTCGCGGACCACACCAGCAGGGTGCCCAGCAGGGACAGGGCGAGCGCCGAGAGGAGTATCGGCCAGTCGAGCCGGCGCAGCACCGAGTCGCGCGAGGTCAGCTTGGCCATCGCGCTGGGCTCGGGGGCGTACCGGGATACGGAGAACTTGTTGGCGGTCTGCATGGTCGGCTCTTCGGCTCAGTCGTGCCCTGCGGGGCGCGCGGCGGGAGGGCCGGCCAGTGCGGGCGGCTCGGACTCCTCCGGGGACGGGGGTACGTACGGCTTGATCTCGGGGGCCACGATGGAGCCGTCGGGCTGGACGGCGGGCAGCTTCGCCTCGGGCTTGGGCAGCAGGGCCCTGTCGGCGTCGTAGTTTCCTTCCATGTCGAAGCCGTACATGGCGTTGTAGATGTTGCGCACGGCGGGTCCGGAGGCGCCGGACCCGGTGCCGCCCTGGGAGATGGTCATGACGATCACGAAGTCGTCGGTGTACGTCGCCAGCCACGAGGTGGTCTGCTTGCCGTAGACCTGGGCGGTGCCGGTCTTGGCCCGCAGCGGGACCTTGTCCAGCGGCCAGCCGACGAAGCGCCAGGCGGCGGTGCCGCCGGGCTCGACGACCATGCGCAGGCCCTTGTCGAGGTCGCCGAGGGTCTTGGCGTCGACGGGGAGCCTGCCGTGCGGGGTGGGTTTGATGACCTCGACCCGCTTGCCGTCGGGGCTGATGACGGCCTTGCCGATGGTGGGGTCGAAGAGGGTGCCGCCGTTGCTGATGGCGGCGTAGGCGGTGGCCATCTGGATGGGGGTGACGAGGACGTCGCCCTGGCCGATGGCGAAGTTGATGCTGTCGAAGGCCTTCAGCTGGTTGCCCTCGAGGCAGTTCTCGTAGGCGATCTGCTCGACGTAGGTGCCGCCCTTCTTGCCCTGCTTGCACCAGGCGTCCTTGTTGGCCTTCCAGAAGTTCTTCTTCCACTGGCGGTCCGGGATGCGGCCGCTGACCTCGTTGGGCAGGTCGATTCCGGTTTCGGCGCCGAGCCCGAACTCGTGTGCGGTCCGGTAGAACCAGTCGTGGGCGTCCTTCTTGGGCTTGAGGCCGCCGTCGCGCTGCCACTCCTTGTGGCCGAGGGCGTAGAAGACGGTGTTGCAGGAGAACTTGAGGGCCTCGCCGAGGGTGATGGGCCCGTGTCCCTTGGACTCGAAGTTCGCGAAGCTGCGGCCGCCCATGTTGTAGGAGCTGCTGCAGTTGTACTTGCTGTCGAAGGGGTAGCCGGCCCGGACGGCCGCGCTCGCCGAGACCACCTTGAAGATGGAGCCCGCCGGGGCCTGGCCCTGGATGGCCCGGTTCAGCAGGGGGTAGTTGGAGCTCTTGCTGGTGAGCCTGGCGTAGTCCTTGCCGGAGATGCCGCCGACCCAGGCGTTGGGGTCGTAGTCGGGCTGTGAGGCCATCGCGACGACGCGGCCGGTCTTGGCCTCCATGACGACCACGGCGCCCGAGTCGGCCTCGTACTTGCGGCCGGTGATGTTGTCGGTCTCCAGGCGGACGGTCTTCATGGCCTGCTGGAGCTCGTATTCGGCGACTGCCTGGACCCGGGCGTCGATGCTGGTGACGAGGGTGGACCCGGCCACGCCCCGGTCGGACTTGGTCTGGCCCATGACCCGGCCGAGGTTGTCCACCTCGTAGGAGGTGACTTCCGCCTTGCCGCGCAGGTACTTGTCGTACGTGCGCTCGATCCCGGAGCGGCCGACCTGGTCGGAGCGCAGGTGCGGCGAGTCGGTGTCCTTCGCCTTCTGGATCTCCTCGTCGGTGACGGGCGAGAGGTAGCCGAGGGCCTGCGCGGTACGGGCCCCGCCGGGCGCCGGGTAGCGGCGTACGGCGGTGGGCTCGGCGGTGATGCCGGGGTACTCCTCGGGGCGCTCGCGGATCTGCAGGGCCTGCTGGGTGGTGGCCTCGGCGGTGACCGGGATGGGCTGGTAGGGGGAACCGTTCCAGCAGGGCGGGGGCGTCTTGGAGTCGCAGACGCGGACCTTCTGCATGACCTCCTGGGGGGTCATGTCCAGGACCCCGGCGAGGCGGGTCAGGACGCCCTTGCCCTTGTCCTTCATCTTCATCAGCGCCGTACGGCTGGCGGAGACCACGAGCCGGGTCTCGTTGTCGGCGAGGGCGACGCCGCGGGCGTCGAGGATGGAGCCGCGCACGGCGGGCTGGACCACCCGCTGGACGTGGTTGCTCTTCGCCTCGTCGTAGTACTCGCCGCCGTTGCGGATCTGGAGGTACCACAGGCGCCCGCCGAGCGTGCAGAGCATGGAGAAGACGAGGACCTGCATGATGACGAGCCGGATCTGGACCCGGGGAATGCGGCCGGTCTCGGGAGACTTGGTCACGGGCACCGCCCCTTCACAGCTTCTTGATGCTCTTCACGCTCTTCATGCTCTTGACGCTCTTGACCCCCTTTATCCGCCCGGCCCGGTTGGCCCGGTTGCGTGCGGTCATCAGCCGCAGGCCGCCGCGCTGGCTGCCGATGCGCAGGCCGGTGCCGCCGGCGAGCCAGCCGGAGGACACGTCGGCGGCCTTGGCGGGGCCGCCGTTCGCCTCGACGGCCATCGGGTCGTTCTCGGCGCGCCGGGCGAGGGCCATGACGAACGGCACGGTGAAGGGGGCGAGCAGCAGGTCGTAGACGGTCGCGGTGAACAGCAGCCCGGTGAGGCCGACGTGGCGGGCGGCGGTGTCGCCGACGAGGGCGCCGACGCCCGCGTACAGCAGGGTGGAGCCGATCGCGGCGGCGACGACGGTGAGCATCGGGCCCCAGGCGGAGCGGAAGCGGCCGGAATCGGGGCGGGCCAGCCCGGCGGCGTACCCGATGACGCACAGGACGAGCGCGTACCGCCCGGCGGCGTGGTCGGCGGGCGGGGCGAGGTCGGCGAGGAGGCCGGCGGCGAAGCCGATGAGCGCGCCGCTGACGTGGCCGTAGACCAGGGCGAGGGCAACGACGGTCAGCAGGAGCAGGTCGGGTACGGCGCCGGGCAGTTGCAGCCGGCCGAGGATGGAGACCTGGACGACGAGGGCGACCACGACGAGCGTGGACGCGAGCAGGATCCGGTTGAAGCGCATGGCGGTCTGCTCCTACTCGTCGGCCGGCTTGCCGGACGCACTGGCGTCGGGGGACGGGGTGACCGTGACCGTGACCGTCGGGGCGGGCTTGGGGGCCTCGGGCTTGGGCGGCAGGACGGTGTCGCGGGGGTCCTCGCGCGGGGGCACGACGACGACGCCGACGATGTCCAGGCGGGAGAAGCCCACGAACGGGCGGACCCACACGGTGCGGGTCAGGTCGCCGCGGGAGGGGTCGACCTTGACCACCTCGCCGATCGGGACGCCGGGCACGAAGGGCTTGTTGCCGCGGGAGCCGAAGGTGACGAGCCGGTCGCCGGGGCTGACCTTGGCCTTGCCGTTGAGCATCTGGACGGACAGGGCGCGGTCTCCCTGGCCGTTGGCGAAGCCGAGTTCGCCGGTCTTCTCCAGGCGGGTGCCGACGGTGAAGTCGGGGTCGTTGGCGAGGACGACGGTGGCGGTGTCGGGTCCGACGGTGGCGACGCGGCCGACGAGGCCGTCGCCGTTGAGGACGGTCATGTCGCGCTCGATGCCGTCCTTGCTGCCGGCGTCGATGGTGACGGTCCAGGAGAAGCCCTGGGCCGCTCCTATGGCGATGACCTCGGCGCCCTTGATGCCGTACTGTCCGGAGCCGGCCCGCTTGAGCATCTCGTCGAGCTCGTGGATGCGGCTGCGGGTCTGGTCGGCGCTGCCGAGCCGGGCCTTCAGGGCGGCGTTCTCGCGCTCCAGGACGGCGATGCGGTCGTGCCGCTCGCCGGAGTCCCGTACCGCCCCTATGGCGTTGGCGACCGGGTCGACGGCTGTCGCGACGCCCTTCTCGACCGGGCCGAAGACGGCAGCGGCGGCCTGCCGGGCGCCGTCGACCGGAGACTCCTCGCCTGCCCTGATGTCCACCGTGATCAATGCGAACGCGATGGCGATCAGGAGCACCAGGAGCAGCCGGCTTTCTCGTGTGTCCCTCACGTGCGGCGGCCGTGCCTTCCTCGTAGATACCCGTGCGGCGGAGCCGCTCCGGTGGAACGTCAAGCTGTGGGCGTAGCACCGGATGTTGCCTGTATATCAACGATCCGCCGCACGGGCGCGGCAGCACCCGTACGGCGGATCCTTGTGTTCCGCACGGTCCCCTTTGCGGGGGTTCGTGTCAGCGCCGGGGCTGGGCGTCCAGGACCTGCTGGAGCGCTTCGAACTCCTCGACGCACTTGCCGGAGCCGAGCGCGACGGAGTCGAGCGGGTCCTCGGCGATGTGGATCGGCATGCCCGTCTCACGGCGCAGCCGCTCGTCGAGGCCGCGCAGCAGGGCGCCGCCGCCGGTCAGGACGATGCCGCGGTCCATGATGTCGCCGGAGAGCTCCGGCGGGCACTTGTCGAGGGTGGTCTTGACGGCGTCGACGATGGCGTTGACCGGTTCCTCGATGGCCTTGCGGACCTCCGCGGCCGAGATGACCACGGTCTTGGGCAGGCCCGAGACGAGGTCGCGGCCGCGGATTTCGGTGTGCTCGTCCTTGTCGAGGTCGTACGCCGAACCGATGGTGATCTTGATCTGCTCGGCGGTCCGCTCACCGAGGAGGAGGCTGTACTCCTTCTTGATGTGCTGGATGATCGCGTTGTCGAGCTCGTCGCCGGCCACCCGGATGGACTGTGCCGTGACGATTCCGCCGAGGGAGATGACCGCGACCTCGGTGGTGCCGCCGCCGATGTCCACGACCATGTTGCCGGTGGCCTCGTGCACGGGCAGGCCCGAGCCGATGGCCGCGGCCATGGGCTCCTCGATGATGTGCACCTGACGGGCGCCGGCCTGGGTGGACGCCTCGATGACGGCGCGGCGCTCCACCCCGGTGATACCGGAGGGGACGCAGACCACGACGCGCGGGCGGGCCAGGTAGCGACGCTTGTGGATCTTGAGGATGAAGTACCGGAGCATGCGCTCGGTGATCTCGAAGTCGGCGATGACGCCGTCCTTGAGGGGCCTGACGGCGACGATGTTGCCGGGCGTGCGCCCGATCATCTTCTTCGCTTCGGAGCCGACCGCCAGGATGCCACCGGTGTTCGTGTTGATGGCGACCACGGACGGCTCGTTCAGGACGATCCCCCGGCCCCTCACGTACACCAGCGTGTTGGCGGTCCCGAGGTCGATCGCCATGTCACGGCCGATGAACGACATGTTGTTCCCCTTGTTCCCCATGAGGAGCGTCTGGCCTTCCAGTTGATAGCTGCTGCTGTCAGGTCGGCGAGGTGGGTGTGTGGGTGGAGGCCCCATCGTAGTGCCGCAGGTCGGGCATCGCGCGACGGGACTGGCGGCAATCCCGCCGGAACGGAAACCCGTCCCCTTAGTGGTGACGTCGTGTCCTGTCCATGCGTTCCCGCGCGGGTCCGGCTATACCGAAGGGCGACCGAAATTACTTCGGTCGCCCCAGGTCGTGAGCGCTATTCGGCTGATGTTACGTCAGGAAGGGCCGCGCTGAGCCGTCAGAGGGACGGGAAGAACAGCTTCAGCTCGCGCTCGGCGGACTCCTCCGAGTCCGAGGCGTGGATCAGGTTCTCGCGGGTGATGGTGCCGAAGTCGCCGCGGATGGATCCGGGCGCCGCGGCGATCGGGTCGGTGGGGCCGGCCAGCTGGCGGACGCCCTCGATCGCACGTTCCCCTTCGACGACGAGGACGACGACCGGGCCGCTCGCCATGAAGCCCATGAGGGGCTCGTAGAAGGGGCGCCCCACGTGCTCGGCGTAGTGCGTCTCCAGCGTCTCCCGCTCCAGCGTGCGCAGCTCCATGGCGGGGATGGTCCAGCCGGCCTTCCGCTCGATGCGGCCGATGATCTCGCCCACCAGGCCGCGACGGACGGCGTCGGGCTTCAGGATGACGAGCGTGCGCTGGGACATGGTTGCGGCTCCTTGCGGCAAACGGGTGCGGTGGTACGAGGCTACAGCCCGCCGGTGGCCCGGCTGCGCCGAGCCCCGGGCCCCGCACCGCCCGCCACCGGCCGGCCGGCCGGCCGCGCGCTGCTACGCCTCGGCCTCGGCCCGGTCGGCGGCCCAGCGGGCCTTGATCGTGTCGATCTTGCGGCCGTAGTGCACCGAGCACCACCACAGGCCGGCGAAGACCGCACCGAGGAAGAACATCATCGGGACGACGAACCCGCTCAGGATCAGGCCGATCTGGAGCGCCCAGCCGATCTGCACCGCGCCGGGACGCGAGAGCATCCCGCACAGCAGCACGGACAGCAGCATGGAGATCCCGCAGACCGTCCAGACCTGGGCCTGGGTCAGGTCCGGGTCCTTCATGGCGACGAGCCCCGCGAAACCGATCACGAAGAACTCGCCGATCAAGGTCGAGGCACACAGCGTGCGCATCCGTCAGCCCCTCTTCAGCAGCAGGCGGGCCTCGCCCACCGTGATCACGGAGCCGGTCACCAGGACCCCGGCCCCTCCGTACTCGGCCTCTTCCTCCGCCAGGGTGATCGCCGCCTCCAGGGCGTCGTCCAGGCGCGGTTCCACCTGCACCCGGTCCGACCCGAAGACCTCGACCGCGATGGCAGCCAGCTCGTCCGCGGACATCGCCCGGTGGCTGGAGTTCTCGGTGACCACGACTTCCGCGAAGATCGGCTCGAAGGCCTCGAAGACCCCCCGCACGTCCTTGCCCTCGCTCGCGCCCACGACGCCGATGAGCCGGCTGAAGCCGAACGCCTCGGTCACCGCCTCCGCCGTGACCTGCGCGCCGGCCGGGTTGTGCGCCGCGTCCAGGATCACCGTGGGGCTGCGGCGGACGACCTCCATCCGGCCCGGCGACGTCACCGAGGCGAAGCCCCGGCGCACCGTCTCCAGGTCCAGCTCGCGCGACTCCTGCGCGCCGACCCCGAAGAAGGCCTCCACCGCGGCCAGCGCCACCGCTGCGTTGCGCGCCATGTGGGCGCCGTACAGCGGCAGGAAGATCCCGTCGTACTCACCGCCCACCCCGCGCAGCGTCAGCATCTGCCCGCCGACCGCCACCTCGCGCGAGGCGACGCCGAACTCCATGCCCTCGCGGGCCACGGTCGCATCGACCTCGACGGCCTTCTTCAGCAGCACCTGCGCCGCGTCCACCGGCTGCTGCGCCAGGATCACGGTGGCGTCCTGCTTGATGATGCCGCCCTTCTCCTGCGCGATCTCGCCGGGCGTGGAGCCGAGCCGGTCGGTGTGGTCCAGGCTGATCGGGGTGACGACCGCGACCGCCGCGTCGATCACGTTCGTCGCGTCCCAGCTGCCGCCCATGCCGACCTCGACGACCGCCACGTCGACCGGGGCATCCGCGAACGCCGCGTAGGCCATGCCGGTGAGGACCTCGAAGAACGACAGCCGGTACTCCTCGGAGGCGTCGACCATCTCCACGTACGGCTTGATGTCGTAGTACGTCTCCACGAAGCGCTCGGCGGAGATCGGTGCCCCGTCCAGGCTGATGCGCTCGGTGATCGACTGCACGTGCGGGCTGGTGTACCGGCCGGTGCGCAGCTCGAAGGCGTTCAGCAGGGCCTCGATCATGCGGGAGGTGCTGGTCTTGCCGTTCGTGCCGGTGACGTGGATGGAGGGGTACGCGTGCTGCGGCTCGCCGAGGACGTCCATCAGCGCGGCGATCCGCGAGACGGACGGCTCCAGCTTGGTCTCGCCCCAGCGGGTGGAGAGCTCCTGCTCCACCTCCCGCAGCGCCGCGGCCGTCTCCGGATCCAGGGGTGCGGGGGCCGGTTCGCCCTGGGGCGGTCCGGCCTGGGCGCGCAGGGTGCGGCTGCCGGCCTCGATCACCGCCAGGTCGGGGTCGCGGTCGGACTCTTCCGCCACGATCCGGTCGAACATGTCGAGGGTGTCGTCGTGGTCCTCGGGACCGTGGCTCTCGGGCTGCTGCTCACTCACAGGGCCAGTCTACGGACGGGGGCCCGCAGGACTTTCGACCCGGCCGTTTCGGGACCTTCGGCGACGGGAGCGACCGGATCGTTATGCAAGCCTTGCGGACGGGAGATTGGGGAACAAATGCCGCAGGCCAGCACCGACAAGACCGCCACCAGCCGGGACATAGGCATGGACCTGGGGACCGCCAACACCCTCGTCTACGCGCGAGGGCACGGCATCGTCCTCAATGAGCCGTCCGTGGTCGCGGTCCGGGCGGGCACCACCACGGCCCTGGCCGTCGGGACCGAGGCCAAGGAGACCATCGGCCGCACCCCCGGCTCCATCACCGCGATCCGCCCCCTGAAGGACGGGGTGATCTGCGACTACGAGGCCGCCGAGGAGATGATCCGGCACTTCGTCCGCAAGGCGGTGCCCGGGCGGCGCACGCGCACCCGCATGGTGGTCTGCGTGCCGTCCGGGGTCACCCCGGTCGAGCGGCGGGCCATCATCCACGCCTCGACGCGGGCCGGCGCGCGCACCGTGCACCTGATCGAGGAGCCGATGGCGGCGGCGATCGGGGCCGGCCTGCCCGTCGCCGAGCCGCGCGGCTCGATGGTCGTCGACATCGGCGGCGGCACCTGCGAGGTCGCCGTGATCTCCCTCGGCGGGATCGTCACCTCGCAGTCGCTGCGCGTCGGCGGGGACCGGCTCGACGCCGCCATCACGGACTGGGTCCGCAAGGAGCACGGCCTGATCGTCGGCGAGCGCACCGCGGAGGACCTCAAGATCGCCATCGGGTCGGCCTGGCCCGTACCGGACCGGCCCGAGCTGGAGACGCGCACCCACACCGTGCGCGGCCGCGAGCGGGTGGGCGGCATGCCGAAGACGCTCGAGCTCGGCGCGGCCGACGTGCGGGCCGCCCTCGACGAGCCGATCGGGGCGATCATCGCCGCGGTGCGCACCACCCTGGAGGACTGCCCGCCGGAGCTGTCCGGCGATGTGATGGAGCACGGCATCGTGCTGACCGGCGGCGGTGCGCTGCTGCCGGGCCTGGACCTGCGGATCGCGTCCGCGACGGGCATCCCGGTCTTCGTCGCCGACGCACCGCTGGACTGCGTGGCCCTCGGCTCGGGCAAGTGCGTGGAGGACCTCGACACCCTCGGCGGACTGCTGGCCCCGGCGAAGGCCTGAGTACCGCGGTGGCGGCTTCAGCCGCGCGGGAGGGTGGCGACGACCTCGTACGACTCGTGCGTGCGGGTGGCCGTGAGGGTGCCGCCGAGGCTCGAGACGCGCTCGGCCATGCTCGCGGTGCCGGACCCCGCCGACACCGGCGCGCGGGCCGGTCCGCGGGCGGGCAGCCCGTTGCTCACCGAGATCCGCAGCTGCGTGCCGTCCGCCTCGATCCGGACGTCGACCGGCTCGCCGCCCGCGTGCTTGGCCGCGTTGGTCAGGCACTCCTGCACCACCCGGTAGACCGCGGCCTGCCGCAGCGGCGACAGCCCGTGCACCTGCGGGTCCAGCAGCAGCCGTACGGGAGTGCCGGCGCGCCTGCTCTCCTGCGCGAGCGCCGGCAGGCCGTCGACTCCGGGCGTCGCGTCGGGCCCGCCGCGCTGCACGATGATCTCGTTCAGCACGAGGTGGGCACGGCGCGCGGTGTCGGCGAGCTCCTCGAAGTCCTTGGCGTACGGGGTCGCGCGCGCCCGGGCCGACAGCACCTCGGAGCGCACCGTCAGCAGCGTCAGCTCGCGGCCGACGAAGTCGTGGACGTCGCGCGCGACCGAGGTGCGCTCCTGCTGCACGGCCTGGAGCACGGCCGCCTCGGCGCGCCGGGCGGCGAGTTCGCCCACCAGGTCGTGGCGGTAGGCGGCGATACCGACGGCCGAGGCGAGGACGCCGATCGGCACGACCAGCCCGAGGAAGGCGCTGAGGGTGGCGGCCTGCGGCTCGGGCCAGCCCGGCAGGCAGAACACGGCCAGCGCGAAGGCCACGTACCCGGCGGTGGCGAGGACGCCCGCGCGGCGGCCCCGGTAGCGGCCGACCGAGTACAGGGCGAACTGGATCAGCGTCAGCTCGTGCAGCCAGCCGATGAAGAGCAGCGCGGTGGCGTAGGCGACCCACGGCGCCCGGCGGCGCACCACGAGGGACGACGCCCCGGCTGCGAGGACGGCGGCGGCCGTGGGGCCGTTCAGGGAGTTGTCGGCGGCGGCCAGGCCCGGCAGGTCCAGCGCCATCAGGGCGAGGCAGCTCAGCGCGGTGAGCACGTCCGTCGCGCGCTGCGAGCCGGCCCAGCTCTCGCAGAGGCGGCGGCCTGCGGCCACGGCCCGGTGGAACGCCGGGACGACGGGCTTGACGTGCATGCCCTCCATCATCGGGGGTCCACGCCGGGGATCTCGTCAGCCATCCCGTCCGAAAAAGTGACCATCGGCACTCCGAAGTGGCGCGCGGGCGGCCGAAGCCGGAGGGCGACCGCGGCCGGCGGGGCGGACGGCGAACGCGGACGGCGGGGGCGGACGGCGAAGCCCCCGCACCGGCGGTCGGTGCGGGGGCCTCGGCGTCGACTTCCGTGGCTGCTAGGCGGCGGGCAGCGCGTCCAGCTGGGCCTGGATCCGGGCGATGTCGGCCTCGGCCTTGGCCAGCCGGCCCTTGATCTTGTCCACGACGTTGTCGGGGGCCTTGGCCAGGAAGGCCTCGTTCCCCAGCTTCGCCTCGGCCTGGGCCTTCTCCTTCTCGGCGGCGCCCAGGTCCTTCGTCAGGCGCTTGCGCTCGGCGGCCACGTCGATCGTGCCCGACAGGTCGAGCGCGACGGTGGCGCCGGCGACCGGCAGGGTGGCGGTGGCGCTGAAGCCCTCGCCCTCCGGCTGGAGGCGCAGCAGCTGGCGGATGGCCGCCTCGTGCGCCGCCAGCGGCGTACCGGACAGGTCGAGGCGGGCCGGGACCTTCTGGCCCGGCTGCAGGCCCTGCTCGGCGCGGAACCGGCGGACCTCGGTGACCACGGCCTGGAGGTTCTCGATCTCGGCCTCGGCGGCCTCGTCGCGGAAGCCGCCCAGCGCGTCAGCGCCAGGAACGGACACAGCCTTCGGCCACTCGGCGACCACGATGGACTCGCGGCCGGTCAGGGTGGTCCACAGGGTTTCGGTGACGAAGGGGACGACCGGGTGCAGCAGGCGCATCAGGACGTCGAGGACCTCGCCGAGGACCCGGCCGGATGCCTTGGCGCCCTCGCCGCCCGCGAAGAACGTCGTCTTCGACAGCTCGACGTACCAGTCGAAGACCTCGTCCCACGCGAAGTGGTACAGCGCCTCGCTGAGCTTGGCGAACTGGAAGTCCTCGTAGTACGCGTCGACCTGCGCGACCGTCTTGTTCAGACGGGACAGGATCCAGCGGTCGGTGGCCGACAGCTGCTCGACCGGCGGCAGCTCGCCCTCGATCGTGGCGCCGTTCATCAGCGCGAAGCGCGTGGCGTTCCAGATCTTGTTGGCGAAGTTGCGGGAGGCCTGGACCCAGTCCTCGCCGATCGGGACGTCGGTGCCGGGGTTCGCGCCCTTGGCCAGGGTGAAGCGGACGGCGTCGGAGCCGTACTTGTCCATCCAGTCCAGCGGGTCGACGACGTTGCCGAAGGACTTCGACATCTTCTTGCCGCGCTCGTCGCGGACCAGGCCGGTCAGGGCGATGGTCTTGAACGGGACCTCGCCGTCCATCGCGTACAGGCCGAACATCATCATCCGGGCGACCCAGAAGAAGATGATGTCGTGGCCGGTCAGCAGGACGTCGGTGGAGTAGAACTTCGCCAGGTCCGGGGTCTTCTCCGGCCAGCCGAGGGTGGAGAACGGCCACAGGCCGGAGGAAAACCAGGTGTCGAGGACGTCGGTGTCCTGGTGCCAGCCCTCACCGGTCGGCGGCTGCTCGTCGGGGCCGACGCAGACGATCTCGCCGTCCGGGCCGTACCAGATCGGGATGCGGTGGCCCCACCACAGCTGGCGCGAGATGCACCAGTCGTTCATGTTGTCGACCCAGTCGAAGTAGCGCTTCGACATGTCGGCGGGGTGGATCGCGACGCGGCCGTCGCGGACGGCGTCGCCGGCGGCCTGGGCCAGCGGCTTGACGTTGACCCACCACTGCATCGACAGGCGCGGCTCGACGGTGGTCTTGCAGCGCGAGCAGTGGCCGACGGAGTGCATGTACGGGCGCTTCTCGGCGACGATGCGGCCCTGCTCGCGCAGGGCGCCGACGACCGCGGAGCGGGCCTCGAAGCGGTCCAGGCCGAGGAAGGGGCCGTGGACGGTGATCACGCCGTGCTCGTCCATGATCGTCATGGAGGGCAGGTCGTGGCGCTGGCCGATCGCGAAGTCGTTCGGGTCGTGGGCCGGGGTGACCTTGACGGCACCCGTGCCGAACTCGGGGTCGACGTGCGTGTCGGCGACGACCGGGATGGTCCGGTCGGTCAGCGGCAGCTTGATCCGCTTGCCGACGAGGTGCTTGTAGCGCTCGTCGTCCGGGTGGACGGCCACGGCGGTGTCACCGAGCATCGTCTCGGCGCGGGTCGTGGCGACGACGAGGCTCTCCTCGCCCTCGCCGTACCGGATGGAGACCAGCTCGCCGGCGTCCTCCTGGTATTCCACCTCGATGTCCGAGATGGCGGTCAGGCAGCGCGGGCACCAGTTGATGATGCGCTCGGCGCGGTAGATCAGCTCGTCGTCGTAGAGCTTCTTGAAGATCGTCTGGACGGCCCGGGACAGGCCCTCGTCCATGGTGAAGCGCTCGCGCGACCAGTCGACGCCGTCGCCGAGGCGGCGCATCTGCCCGAGGATCTTGCCGCCGTACTCCTCCTTCCACTGCCAGACGCGCTCGACGAACTCCTCGCGGCCCAGGTCGTGGCGGGACTTGCCCTCCTCGGCGAGCTGCTGCTCGACCTTGTTCTGGGTGGCGATGCCGGCGTGGTCCATGCCGGGCAGCCACAGGGACTCGAAGCCCTGCATGCGCTTGCGGCGGGTCAGGGCGTCCATCAGCGTGTGCTGGAAGGCGTGGCCCAGGTGGAGGGAGCCGGTGACGTTCGGCGGCGGGATGACGATGGTGTACGCGGGCTTCTCGGACGCCGCGTCGGCGGTGAAGTACCCACGCTCTACCCAGCGCTCGTAGAGCTCTCCCTCTACCTCGGCCGGTGCGTAGGCGGTCGGCAGTTCGGAGTTGGGGCTGCTGGGTGTCTGCGTGTTCTCGGTCACGGGCACAGTTTAGAGGCTGGACGTGCGCCGGGGTGCCGGGCCCCGGAGTCCTGCCGCGGCCGGTATGTCCCGCTCGGTGCGTCCGGTACGCGAGACCACCGGTAACAGTCGCGTCATGAAAACCTGTGCAGGAGGGGGCCGCCGCCCCGGGCGACCGCGCCTTCCGCCAGGATGTGTGGAACGGATAAGCAAAGCCAGCCTCACAGGGGGACGCGGGATGAGTTACAACCAGCCAGGGCCGTACGGCCAGCAGCCTCAGCAGCCGGGTCCCTACGGGCAGCAGCCTCCGCCGCCGCCGAACCCGTACGGCCAGCCCGCCCCCCAGCCCGGTTACGGCTACCCGCAGCAGGCCCCGCCGCCGCCCCCGGGATACCCGCAGCAGCCGCCGACGGCCCCGATGGGCTTCCCGCAGCAGCCGCAGCCGCCGCAGCCGGCGTACGGCTACCAGCAGCCGGGCATGCCGCCGCAGCCGCCGTACGGCGCCCAGCCGCCGAAGAAGTCCAAGGCCGGCGTCGTCATCGGCGTCATCGTCGCCGTGGCCGTCATCGCGGGCGGCGGCTGGTACCTGGTGGGCGGCGGCTCGGGCGGCTCGGTGGGCTCGGATACCAAGGGCTACAAGCTGGCGTTCCCGGCATCGGTCGACAGCTTCGCCAAGAACGAGAAGGGGGGCGTCCCCGGCAGCGACGCCCCGCTCGCGGGCGAGCACAAGACCAAGGTCGAGGCCATGGGCATCAAGGAAGCGCGCTCGGCGGGGAGCACCCAGTACCTGAACGGCGAGAAGGGCAAGGCCAAGCAGCTGACGGCCAACGGGTACTGGGGCCAGCTCGACGATCCGGCGAAGACTCTCGACGCCTACTTCGCCCAGATCGGCGCACCCAACCCTGAGCTCGACAAGCTCGGCCTGAAGTACGAGAAGGCCGGCTCCCCCAAGGACTTCACGCCGGAGGGATTCAAGGGCGCGCTCATGAAGTGCGTCGACGTCAAGATGACCGCGATGAAGTCCGTCAAGCCCGGAGAGCCGACCTCCGTGGTGGTCCCCTTCTGCGCCTGGGCCGACCACTCGACTCTTGGGGTCGTCAACCAACTGGACCAGGCGGCGATCCTGACCGGCGGCACCCACGGCACGCAGGAGGACGTCGCCAAGCTCGCTGCGAAGCTCTACAACACCTCGCGGACCAAGGTCTGATCCGCCAGCAGGGGCCCAGCACGACACTGGGCCCCCTGGTCCGCTGTCGTCAGTCTCGCGCGGCCTGGTAGCAGGCCTCGTTGGCGTCATCGATCTTCACGGACAGCGAATACAGGATGTTCTGGCAAATGATCCCGCCGACGAACCCGTTTTCGCCGTTGCTGCATGCATCCCGCACATTCGGGCCCACGACGTAACCCAGGTTTTCCATGTAGTTGGTGCAGTCCGTGTACGAGGCCTGCGCGGGCGATGCCGCAAGGACCGGGAGGGCTCCCGCCAACGCCGTTGCTGCGACGATCCCCATCGCACGTTTGATCTTGGACACCGCACACTCCCTCGGTTCGGCACTTCACCGCCAGACCAAGATGATCATGAACGAGGCGAGCGATCCAGTAGATATCGACCATCTGACCGATTTGCACTCACCTTTGGCCGATCATGCGCGAGGAGGGGCGCCCCGGACATTCGGGGCGCCCCTCCTCGTGTACACGTGCGGTTACGCCGACTTCTCCTGCGGGCCCTGGTCCTTCGGAACGATGCGCGGGACCAGCGTCGGGTTCACGTTCGAGCGGACCACGTCGGCCGTGATGACCACGCGGGCCACGTCCTTGCGGGACGGGACCTCGTACATCACCGACATCAGCACCTCCTCCATGATGGCGCGCAGACCGCGCGCGCCCGTCTGGCGGAGGATCGCCTGGTCGGCGATGGCCTCGAGGGCCTCGCGCTCGAAGTCCAGCTCCACGCCGTCCAGTTCGAACAGGCGCTGGTACTGCTTCACCAGCGCGTTGCGCGGCTCGACCAGGATCTGGAGGAGGGCTTCACGGTCCAGGTTGTGCACCGAGGTGATGACCGGGAGGCGGCCGATGAACTCGGGAATCATCCCGAACTTCACCAGGTCCTCCGGCATGACCTCCTGGAACTGGTCGCTCGCCTCGATCTCCCGCTTCGAGCGGATGGTGGCGCCGAAGCCGATGCCCTTGGCCCCCGCACGCGACTCGATGATCTTCTCGAGGCCGGCGAAGGCGCCGCCGACGATGAAGAGCACGTTCGTCGTGTCGATCTGGATGAACTCCTGGTGCGGGTGCTTGCGGCCGCCCTGCGGGGGAACGGACGCGGTCGTGCCCTCGAGGATCTTCAGCAGGGCCTGCTGGACGCCCTCGCCCGAGACGTCGCGCGTGATCGACGGGTTCTCGCTCTTGCGGGCGACCTTGTCGATCTCGTCGATGTAGATGATCCCGGTCTCGGCCTTCTTGACGTCGTAGTCGGCCGCCTGGATCAGCTTGAGGAGGATGTTCTCCACGTCCTCGCCCACGTAGCCGGCCTCCGTCAGGGCGGTGGCGTCGGCGATGGCGAACGGGACGTTGAGCATGCGGGCCAGCGTCTGGGCCAGCAGGGTCTTGCCGGAGCCCGTGGGGCCCAGCAGCAGGATGTTGGACTTCGCCAGCTCGATGGCGTCGTCACGGCCCTGCGCGCCGCCGTTCTCGCCGGCCTGGACGCGCTTGTAGTGGTTGTACACCGCCACGGAGAGCGCCTTCTTCGCCGGCTCCTGGCCGACGACGTAGCTCTCCAGGAACTCGTAGATCTCGCGGGGCTTGGGGAGTTCCTCCCACCGCACCTCGCTCGTCTCCGCGAGCTCCTCCTCGATGATCTCGTTGCAGAGGTCGATGCACTCGTCGCAGATGTACACACCGGGTCCTGCGATGAGCTTCTTCACCTGCTTCTGGCTCTTTCCGCAGAACGAGCACTTGAGCAGGTCGCCGCCGTCACCGATGCGTGCCACGAGGTGCTTCCCCTTCGCCTGGGAGACGCTTGGTTCAGCGCTCCTGGTGCCTCATATCCGACGGTACCTTGCCGGGGGCC
Organism: Streptomyces sp. NPDC046876; assembly: GCF_040645035.1. NCBI lineage: Bacteria > Bacillati > Actinomycetota > Actinomycetes > Kitasatosporales > Streptomycetaceae > Streptomyces > Streptomyces sp. NPDC046876. Next base: position 41,036 of record NZ_JBEYXK010000026.1, read on the forward strand.
CCGTACGGGGCCCCCTTGGCGCGGTTCACACAGCCGAATCCTGCGGCGTGTCCGCGCCAATTGGCGGCAAGGATCAGACCGCGTTCATCTTGCGGGTGGAGACGATCTGGTCGATCAGGCCGTACGCCAGTGCGTCCTCGGCCGTGAGGATCTTGTCGCGCTCGATGTCCTCGCGGATCTTCTCGATCGGCGTGGACGAGTGCTTCGCCAGCATGGTCTCCAGCTGGTCGCGCATGCGCAGGATCTCGTTGGCCGCGATCTCCAGGTCGGAGAGCTGCTCGCGGCCGGTGCCGCCGGACGGCTGGTGGATCAGCACGCGGGCGTTCGGGAGGGCCATGCGCTTGCCCGGGGTGCCGGCGGCGAGCAGGACCGCGGCGGCGGAGGCCGCCTGGCCCATGCAGACCGTCTGGATGTCCGGCTTCACGAACTGCATCGTGTCGTAGATGGCCGTCAGCGCCGTGAAAGAACCGCCGGGGCTGTTGATGTAGATCGAGATGTCGCGGTCCGGGTCCATCGACTCCAGGCACAGCAGCTGCGCCATGACGTCGTTGGCGGAGGCGTCGTCGATCTGCACGCCGAGGAAGATCACGCGCTCCTCGAACAGCTTCGCGTACGGGTCGTACTCGCGCACGCCCTGGGAGGTGCGCTCGACGAAGCGGGGGACGACGTAGCGGCTGTCGACCTGCGGCCCGGTGTAGAGGCCGCTCGCGGGAGAGAGGTTGTTCATGTGCATCTGGGTGTTCACCATCCTGGTGGCGTTCTGCGGGCTGAGGCTTGCCTGGTGCGGGCGGGCGTACGGGGCCGCGGTGCGGGCCCCGCCACCGCCGGGGCCGGGATCAGGCCCCGGTGCCGCCGCCGCCCGGGACCAGGGACGCGGCGGAGATGATCTCGTCGATGAGGCCGTACTCCTTGGCCTCCTCCGCCGTGAACCAGCGGTCGCGGTCGCCGTCGCGGATGATGGTCTCCACGGTCTGGCCGGAGTGGTGCGCGGTGATCTCCGCCATGCGCTGCTTCGTGCGCAGCAGGTACTTGGCCTGGATCTTGATGTCCGAGGCGGTGCCGCCGATGCCGGCGGAGCCCTGGTGCATCAGGATGTCGGTGTTCGGGAGCGCGAAGCGCTTGCCCGGGGCGCCGCCGGTGAGCAGGAACTGGCCCATGGAGGCCGCCATGCCCATGCCGATGGTGACGACGTCGTTCGGGATGTACTGCATGGTGTCGTAGACCGCCATGCCCGCCGTCACCGAACCGCCCGGGCTGTTGATGTACAGGTAGATGTCCTTCTCCGGCTCCGCGGCCAGGAGGAGGAGCTGCGCCGTGATCTTGTTGGCGATGTCGTCGTCGACCTGCTGGCCGAGGAAGATGATGCGCTCGCCGAGCAGCCGGTTGTAGACATGGTCGCCGAGGCCGCCACCGATGGACGGCTCACCCGCGGCGTAAGGCTTCAGATTCGTCACGTATCCACCTGCTCGTCTCCGACGGCCACATGCCGTCTCAGCGTCTCGTTCTGGGGCGCGGACCGGTTGGATGCGGAGCTGTCCGCCGGCGTCCGGGTACTCCCGTGCCCTCGTATTCATGGACCCTAACGCGCAGGTCGGACAACGCCATCCCGCTTCCCGAACTGTTCGCTCGGAGCGCAAGCTCCCGGGCCCTTTCGGAGGGCTCCGGGGAAGCCCTGGGGAGAGCGCGGAAGGGCCCGCACGCTGCTGCGTACGGGCCCCTCCGGGGTACTGCTCGGTGCCGGTGCGGCGGGGCCTTACTTGGCCTCGTCCTCGCCCTCGGCGGCGTCGCCCTCGGCGGCCTCGACGGTCTCGGCGGCGGCCTCGGCCTCGTCCTCCTCGTCGGACAGGTCGACGACCTCACCGTTGCTGTCGACGACCTTGGCGGCCTCGACGACCAGCGCCAGCGCCTTGCCGCGGGCGACCTCGCCGACGAGCATCGGGACCTGGCCGCCCTCGACGACCGCCTGGGCGAACTGGTCGGGGGACATGCCGGAGGAGGCGGCGCGGCGCATGAGGTGCTCGGTGAGCTCCTCCTGGTTGACGCCCAGCTTCTCCTTGTTGACCAGGGCGTCCAGGACGAACTGGGTCTTGATGCCCTTGATCGCCTGCTCCTTGGTCTCGGCGTCGAACTCCTCGACCGTCTTGCCCTGGAACTCCAGGTACTTCTCCAGCGTCAGGCCCATCTGGCCGAGCTGGTGGTGCTCCAGGTTGTGCTTGCGGGTGTTGACCTCGTCCTCGAGCAGCTTCTCGGGGATCGGCACCTCGACGAGCTCCAGCAGCTTCTCCAGGACGCGCTCCTGGGCCTGCGTGGCCTGGTCGTACTGCTTCATGTTCTCGAGGCGCTTGCGGCTGTCGGCCTTGAGGTCCTCGAGGGTGTCGAACTCGCTCGCCATCTGCGCGAACTCGTCGTCCAGCTCCGGCAGCTCCTTGGCGGAGACCTTGGTGACCTTGACGGTGACCTCGGCGTCCTTGCCCTCGGCGGAGCCGCCCTTCAGCTGCGAGGTGAAGGTGGCCTCGCCGCCGGCCTCGAGGCCCTTGACGGCCTCGTCGATGCCGTCGAGGAGCTCGCCCGAGCCGATGGTGTAGGAGACGTCGGAGGCGACGCCGTCCGGCAGGACCTCGCCGTCGACCTTGGCCTCGAGGTCGATGGTGACGACGTCACCCTCGGCGGCGGCGCGCTCGACGTCCTTGGTGGACGCGAAGCGGTTCCGCAGCTGCTCGACGGACTTCTCGACGTCCTCGTCGGAGACCTCGACCGCGTCGACCTCGACCTCGATGCCGGAGAAGTCCGGGATCTCGATCTCGGGACGCACGTCGACCTCGGCGGTGAAGGCCAGCAGCTCGCCGTCCTTCAGCTCGGTGATGTCGACCTCGGGCTGGCCCAGCGGGTTCAGGTCGGCCTCGTTGACGGCCTCGGTGTAGAACTTCGGGAGCGCGTCGTTGACGGCCTCCTCCAGCACCGCACCGCGGCCGAAGCGCTGGTCGATGACGCGGGCCGGGATCTTGCCCTTGCGGAAGCCCTTCACCGTGACCTGCTGGTTGATCTTCTTGTACGCCGCGTCGAGGCTGTCCTTGAGCTCCTCGAAGGGCACCTCGACAGTGAGCCGAACCCGAGTCGGGTTCAGGGTCTCCACGGCGCTCTTCACGGTTCGGTCTCCTTGTGGCTGACTGCTGGGGTCTGCTGTCGCTGCGATTCAGCGTTTCAGCGGATCGGGCCCGGTACATCAGACACACGGGCACGCAGCTTGCATAGTAACCGCAAGCGGCAATCAGCCCACAACGCGATCTTCGCGATGGCGATGGCGATGGTGGTGGTCGGGGTGGCCGGATTCGAACCGACGACCTTCCGCTCCCAAAGCGGACGCGCTACCAAGCTGCGCCACACCCCGTCGGTGCGACACGTAGGGTACATGGCCGGAGACCCTCCGACACGCGGCGTTTCTGCGAAGCTTCCGGGCCGCCCGCGGTCCGGCCCGCTTACGGGCACGCAATGCGGTGTGACTCCCCCGCCCCGACCCGCTAGGATGCTCTCCGTGCCGCAGCCCCCGGACCTGCGGCGCACGTGTTGCGGGTGTAGCTCAATGGTAGAGCACTAGTCTTCCAAACTAGCTACGCGGGTTCGATTCCCGTCACCCGCTCTGAACGACGAAGGGCCAGGTCAGAGGATGTCTCCTCCGCCTGGCCCTGAGTCGTGTTCGGGGTCTGCGATCAGCCGCCCGTGTCCCCCGCGTGCCCCTCGGACTCCGGATCTTGCTCCGTGCCCCCGCGCCCCTTCTCCACGAGCCCGCTCAACGCATCAGCAATCAGCCGATCCCGGCCGGCACTGGCGTGCTGGTAGATCAGCGCGGCGCGGGCAGTGCTGTGGCCCATACGCGTCATCAGCTCCCGAGTGCTCGCCCCGGTGGACGCGGCGAGGGTGTTCCCCGTGTGCCGAAGATCATGAAAGTGCAGCCCCTTGACCCCGGCCTCCCGGCAAGCCTTGCGCCACAGCCGGTTGAAGTGGTTCCGGCGCGGGGTGGCCCCCTTGGCCCCGACGAAGACCCGACCGTCGGCCCCGGGCTCGGCGTACATCTTCAGGTGCTCCCGAATGTCCTGGACGATCACGCCAGGGATGGAGACCGTCCGCTTGCCCGCGGCACTCTTGGGCGCCTTGACCTCCCGCTGCCCATTGGCCAGCTCGGCAACGGCCCGCCGGACCCGCACGGTCCCGTGCTCCAGGTCGATATCCCGACGGTGCAGGCCGATCAGCTCACCCCACCTCAGGCCGAGGAAGCCGGCCATGAGCACGAGAACCCGGTACCGGGCATCGACCGCATCCGCCAGGGCGTAGACCTCCTTCACCGTGGCGGTCGGCCGCTCGGGAGTGTGAACGACACTCGCCCCTTTGATCTGGCAGGGGTTCCGCCGGATCAGCTGGTCCGACAGGGCCGTACCCAGGATGGCGCGCAGCAGGGCATAGGCCTTGGCCACGGTCGTCGGACCGGTGCTGGCGGCGAGCTTGTCGGCACGCCAGCGCCGAACGAGCGGTGCCGAGATATCCGCGAGGTTGACGGCCCCGAACGTCGGCTCCAGGTGGTGCCTCAGCAGTGAGCCGTACAGCTGCCGGGTGGTGCTGGTCAGCTCACGCTCTTTGATCCACGCAACGGCGTACGGCCCGAAGGCGACCTTTCCAGCATCCGGATCAAGCCAGTCACCGCGACGCATCTCCGTCTGCTTGTCGGCCAACCAATCGTCCGCGTCCCGCTTGGTTCGAAACGTCTCTGGAGCAGGACGAAGCTGTCCATCTGGCCCAACGTAGCGGGCCTGGTAGCGACCGGACGGCAGCTTCCGCACCCGTCCGAACTGACGACGCTTTCCAGCCATCAGGCAGCCACCGCCAGACGACCCCGGTGACGCGGCTGAACGGTGTTGGCGGCGATGAATTCCCGTACTGCACTCTCCGGGATCCGCACGTGGCGGCCGACCTTCACGTACGTAATCCGCCGCTCCTCAACCAGACGTCGGGGAAACCGCACGGTGGTGCCGAGCAGTTCGGCGACCTGGACGACGCTGAGGTAGCGCTCATTCATGCTGCTCTCCTTGCAGGGCTTCGCGGGCGGTCTGGCGGTTGAGCTGGATATCGCGGGCGATGGTGGCGGCGAGGACGGACTCCCCCGGGCTATGCCCGTGGCCGGCGTACTGCCAGGAAGCAAGCACGAGCACGGTGTCCGGCTCCACGTCGGCCAGCCCGCAGGTTTCGCGTTCTTGGGCGGCGCGGTAGTCGGCGCGGGTCTGACGGAGGGCGCCAAGAGTGGTGGAGTACTGCCTCGACTTGGTCGAAAAGTGGCCGCGGAAACCGAGCATGTGGGCCCAGGCGGCGAGGCGGCGGTCCGGGTACAGCAGGTCGAGGTCGAGGCAGGCCTCTATCAGGCGGGCGGCGTGGTCGGGAACGTCAAGGAGGATCAAGGCTTCGCGGTTGCCGATGCGGCGGTCGAGAGTGCCGGTGTTCTCAGCGGCCTTGGTCGCGTACTTGGCGACGTACGAGGCCACGGCCTGTTCGGTGATGTCGGGGCCGTCCCCGAAAGCCTTGATGGGGCGGACATCGATCTGCGTGCCCCAGCGGAAGGTGCGGGCGGGCTGGTCAGCGGCGGCCGGGACGGTGACCGACGTGTAGGAGTGCGCGACGGCAGCCCGGATGGAGTGGTCGAGGAGTTCGGTGGAGGCCCAGGTGGGCGGCGGGCTTAACGGTCCGGCGGGGCCGTCAATGCGGATCACGGCGTGGAAGTGGATGGCACCACGCTTCTGGAACTCGGCGACCTTGCCGTAGGAGATCCGGGCGGCTTCGGTCAGCTCTCGCTGGGTCAGTCCGGCGGAGGCGGCGATCTCCCGGCGCAGGCGGGTGGTGAAGCGCTGCCAGAGCTGTCCGGCGTGGTTGTTGAAGAGGATGGCGGCGGCGTAGTCGTAGGTTGCCGGGTCGAGGGCGGTGCCGAGTTCCGCGTCGTGGTCCTGGTGGTGCTTGCCGCAGCGGCAGGGGCGGCCGGCGGGCCGGTTGTGGACCGGGCCGAAGGACGGGGCGGTGAGGGTGGCGAAGACGCGGGGGTGTTCGCGGACGGTGGCGGGGATGTCGCGTCGGTCGTCTCCGGCGAGCCCGGCTCGGATGAGGTGGTAGGTGTCTCCGGCGTAGGTCCAGGCGCAGGCGGGGCAGCGGGACGCGCGGCGGTTGCCGCAGGCGATGCGGAGGCGGGCGCCGGGCTCGTTCTCGGTCGAGTAGCGATGCAGGACCTCGCCCGAGGTCTTGTCCTTGGCGACGGTCCAGCCGGTGATGTGGATCGGGTCGGAGCAGCCGCCGGTGCGGTGGATCTGCTCTTCCCAGCGGCGGAAACCGGGAGCCCCGGTCACCCTCAGCGCGTCGGCGAGGGTGGCCGGGTCCAGGTCCGCGAGGGTTGCGGAGTGGGTCACGCGTTCACCGACCGGGCAGGGGTGCGGGTGGCGCGAGTCCCAGTGCCGTGGCAGGCCGGGCAGTGGGCGGTGATGGTACGCAGATGGCCGGTGCGGTCCCGCCCGCCCAGGGTGATGTGCACGGCGGAGAAGCCGTCGCAGTTCGGGCAGATGCGGGGCGGGGTGCGGGTGGCCTGGGCCATGATGGTGGTCCTTTCGATTGCGGTCGGAGGGGCCGGTCCGTCCGGGCGGCGGCGATGCTTGGTGGCTTGTGCGTCGCCCGGAGGCCGGTCAGCGGTGGGTGTGGCGCGGGGTACGGCGCCCGGTGGTGCCCTTGGCCGCGTACATGGCGGCGTCGGCACCGCGGAGGGCCTCGGAGAGGCTGAGCAGGGGCAGGTCCGCCATGCGGCAAGAGCCGACCGAGACGGAAACCGGCAGCTCGCGGCCCTCGTAGTTCACCGGGGCGTGGAGGGCGGCGGTGAGGTCGGCGTGTGCCCTGGAGTAGTCGGGGTGGCGGTGGACGGCGACGAATTCGTCTCCGCCGAGGCGGCCGGCGAAGCCGTGGCGGCCGCACCAGGCGGTGAGCCGGGCGGCGGTGGCGACGAGGGCGGCGTCTCCGGCGGCGTGGCCGTGAGTGTCGTTGAGGTGCTTGAAGTCGTCCAGGTCGATCAGGAGGACGACGGAGTCATTGCGGCGGATGAAGCGCTCGGCACGTGCGGTCCATCCGGCTCGGGTGTGCAGGCCGGTCAGCGGGTCGCGGCGGGCGGCAGCCAGGCGGTGGGTGAGGAGGCTGGAGTGTGCGGCCCAGCCGACGAGCGGCAGGCATAAGGCGAGCGATTGCGGGTCCACGATGCTCCTTCGTGCGGTCGGAAGTGGCAGGTGGGCGGCCGGGGGCGGCGATGCTTGGTGGCTTGTGACGCCCCGGAGGCCAGACGGTCAGCGGTTGCCGAACTCCTGGCGCAGGGCGCGGACCAGGAACAGGACCACCACGGCGCTGATGGACAGCGCGACGGCGGTGACGGCAACGGCCAGGAGGAGCGAGACGGCGACGGACGCCAGCGCCAGGACTCCGGCGACAGCGCCGGCGGCGAGGGCAACCGCGGCGCCGGGCGTCTTCGGGGCCAGGGCGCCGAGGCCGGCCGGGGTCCTCGCCGAGGCCGAGGCGGTGTCGGATTGGTCGGCGCCCGGGACCGGGGTCGGGCGGACCGTCGCCGGGGTGTAGGCGTCGGGGGTGGGGTACTTGGGCTTGAGCACCGGGGTCTCCTTCCAGGGCTACTTGGTGATCGCGGTGTTGATCGCGGGGGCGAGGAAGCTGTCCGCGAGGAGGAAGCCGCCGAGGAGGATCACGGCGACCAGCCACCAGGGCGGGCGGATGAGCTTCACGCCGAGGACGCCGACGGCGAGCAGTGCGAACCAGAGCGGGACATCCATGCCAGTGGCCTTTCGGGTCAGCGGACGCGGCAGCGGTGGGAGCGGGCGGCGAGCTGGGCGGCGGTACTGGTCGTGTAGTTGGTGACCGACCAACCGCAGCCGTCGGTGGTGCAGACGGCGGCGTGCTTGGTGCGGCCGTGACGGTCGCGGTAGGTGCCGATTTGGACGGGGCCGATCTGCATGAGCGAGTGGAAGCGGTCGGGCGCAGGCATGGGTGTGGTCCTCTCAGGCGAGTTGGGCGGCGATGGCATCGGCCATGGCGGGCGGTACGCCGAGGCGGGCGCGGAGCGTGTCGGTGTCGAGCGGGCTGCCGGTTCGGGCCACGTGGTCGGCGGACAGCTTCCGGGCGTGCTCGACGAGTGCGGCGGGCACAGCTACCGGCTCCGGCTCCGGAGGCGGCGCGGTAAGGGCAGGGAGCTCGACCTCGACCTCGACCGGGATGTCGGGCGCCGGCTCGGGGGCGGGGGCGGGTTCGCGTTCGATGACGGCCGGCGGAACTTCTGTCCCGTCGGCCACCGCCTGGGCGGTCGGGTGCACAAGGAGGGTTCCGCCGAGAAAGGCGAGGGCGGGCCAGCCGGCCACGAGGATCCGAAGCCAGGCCGGGACGTGGTTCAGGTCGAGGAGTCCGGCGGTGGCCACGTTGGCGCCGAGAGAAGCGGTCAGGGCGACGGTGAACCAGAGCCAGGCCGTACGGGTCGGTTCCTCCCCGGCCCGGAGGATGCGGAGCTTGTGCCAGGCGGCGACGAGGAGCAGGTCCACGCTGATCGGGTAGGCCCAGGCTTTCCATCCGGACTGTCCGGCGGCTTCGGCAAGGTCGTGCAGGTGGGCGAAGGACAGGGCGCCTGCGATCACGGCTTGCACGAGGACGGCGTCCGGGCGGGGTATGGGGCGCATGCAGGTGTCCTCCTTTCGGGGGTGGAGGCCAGGACGAGCGTGGTCTAACGGCCAGCCGCCCGTCCCGGCCGGTCAGGTGGTCGGCGCTTCACCGGAGCCGAAGCAGGTGCTGCACAGCGCGGCCTGCCGGTCTGCCGTCTCGCGGGTGCGCCGACGGGAGCCGACTCGTACGGTCTCGGTGGTCTCGCCCTCGCCGACGCAGTCCGGGCAGGCCGCGGGCTTCTTCGGGCGGGCAGTGGTCTTCCTGGTGGTGGCCATGGGGTCTCCGTTCCTGGTTCCAGGCATGGGAGGGGTAGGGAGCTGGCGTGATGCGGTCACACCGACCGAGGGGAAGGGGGCGTCTCAGGCGCCGGCCGGGGCTGTACTCGGGATGACCTTGCCGGTCAGGACCGGCGCGGGCAGTACGGGCCGGAACTCGTCCAGTACGGGAATGGACGGGGTGCGGTGAGCATGGGCGTTGCAGACGTTCACGGCCTGCCGCAGCGAGAGGTGCGGCGTGCGGATGCGGACCCAGCCGCCGGAGGAGTCGCCGGCCACGGCGGTGCCGGGGCGATCGGTGGGGATCTGGACGGTGGCGAGGACGGCGTCCGGGGAGATGTCACCGAAGGCCATGTTCGCCGAGGTCTCGTCGTTGACCCTGTGGGCGGTACGGCCGCTGAGCTGGGCGCGCAGCATGGTGATGCCCTTGCCGAGCTCCGAGCCGAAGCGTTGCCCGCATACCTCCAGGTAGATGCCGGCCGCCCGGCCGAGCTGGGCCACCCGGACCAGGTCGGTGATGATCCGGTCCCGGCGGGCCTCTTCCGCCTTGGTGGCGTACAGAGCGAGCTCCGCCACCTCGTCGATCAGAACGACGACCGGCACGGGCCGCAGGTGGCGCGGCAAGTCCCAGATGTTCGCGGTGATCTCTGCGTCCGGGATGCCGGAGCTGATGCCTTGCTCGCGGCGGATCAGGTCGTAGACCTCCCCCATCCGAACGACCAGCGCCGCGAGCAGGTCGGCCGTGGTGTCGGGGTTGTCCGCGAAGGCGGTGAAGCGGCGGGACCGTCAGCGACAGAGCCGTCCACCCGATGAAGCCACGGCGGCGGAGCTGGGAGACATGCAACTCGCTGTGGACCTCGGCCCCCAGATCGACACCAGCACCCTCCCCACCGAACGCCGGACCCGGCACAACCTCGAAGTGGCGCGAGCGCTGAGCGCGCACAACCGCCTGGACGACGCGCTCTCGAAGATCCTTGAGGCGGAGGTCTGGGCACCGGAGCAGGTACGGAGCCACTACCTCGCGCGAGAGCTGGTCCTCACCTGGGTCCGCAACCAACGCGGACGACCGAGCCGAACCCTGGCCGACCTCGCCGGCCGACTCCACGTGATCTGACCTATGTAGGCTCACCTGCATGGCAGCGAACGAGCACGAGGCAAAGATGGCGCACCCGCGCATGGCCGCGGGTGTGCTCTTTTTTGATTCCGCCGACCACGTCCTGATGGTGGAGACCACCTACAAGCAGTACTGGGACATCCCAGGTGGCTACGTCGAAACGGGCGAGTCTCCACTTCAGCGCTGCCAGGCGAGAAGTCGAAGAGGAGCTAGGCATCACTCCTCCCCTCGGCCGCTTGCTGGTCGTGGACTGGGCCCCGAACCCAGGCGAAGGTGACAAGGTCCTGTACCTCTTCGACGGCGGACAGCTGGCCCCAGAGACCTTGACGCTGATCGCTTTGCAGGCCGACGAACTGAAGAGCTACGCATTCCTGGCACCGGACGAGATCAACGAGCGCACGATCCCGCGACTCGCCCGCCGGATCCTTGCCGCGACGGAGGCCCGCCGGGAAGGCGTGCAGGCCTACCTGGAGCACGGCGAGCACCCTCAGAAAGCAAGCGCCTGACGCGGAGGCTCACGACCGAAGCCAGGCACGTCGGTGGCGGGCTACTGCGTAGACCTGCTCCACCTGCTGCTCGGTGAGCTTGCCCGACAGCGGACCAAGTGCTGCGACCTCCCGCTCCAGATAGATCCGCACGGTGTGCTGCGTGGCGGCCCGCCGAATCGAGTCCGCGCCGGCAAACACAAGCACGGGTTCCACGGGAACGGCGAAGCCGCAATACCGCTCAAGCACCCTTCGAGCGTATGCCGCCTCCGCTTTGCCAGCAGCCGCGTATGGAACGGGCGGGCCGCCGTTGACCTTGGCCATCTCGTCACCGATCCAGATGGAAGCACCGGGATGGGTCTTGGTGTTGACGGTGAAGACTCCGCCAGGGCCGATCAGCAAGTGGTCGATGTCCCCGCCGTTGCTCTTGGCCACTCCGTGCAGGACCCTCCATCCGTGGGCAGTCAGCCGGTGTAACTCCCGACCGACACGACGCTCACCTTTGAGGCCGGTGTACCAGGTGTCCCACTCCGAGGAACGCCGCAACAACTTCGACCAGGTCCGCTGCAGAGGCGACGGTCCACGTGCGGCGATGGTCTCGATGAGCACCGACCCCGGGCGGTTCCGCGCAAGGTCGTCCGCCACGGTCAGTTCTGGCAACTTCCCCGGTCGACCGTGTCGCGGCGTACCAGCCTCAGCGGAGCCCTGCGGCTCTGTCGCACCGACATCCCGAGGCGGAGCCGATCCCGACGACGCTAGCAGCACGGTTACCGAGTCCCCGAGATGCGAGCGCAGCAAAGCTGCCGCATCACCCTTGTACTGTGGCACCTTGATCGTGATGACCTTGGTAGCCACGTCCGCCCACGCAACGGCGGTGCCGTCCGGCAGGTTCACGTACAGCCGATCCTTGCCATGCCGCTTCCACCGATTCACCGTCAGATCGCCCATCGGCACATGGGACCAGCCGTCCACGACCCCGACAAGAGGGCCTTGCGGTAAGACTTTCTCTACTTCATCAAGGCACCCGCCGCGCACGCGCGGCGCGTGCGGCCCAGCGCCCGGGCCTGCGCTGCTGTCTCCGCCCCGCTCCAGCCCGGCCGCCGTCCGCACGCCTGACAGCTTGGGTTGATGGGTGGCGCACCCACGATGTGGCCGAGGCGTTACGCAAGTGCGGCTCAAGACGATGCCTCCGGCGGGGGCGCTCCGACTCCGGGATGGGGGAGGGCCGTACACGGGTGCTGGTGGGTGGGTTGTAGCGGTGGGGAACTCCCATCCCGTCTGCCGTCGACCCAGGCAAAGCCGAGCAGACACGGCACCGGGCGTCCAGGTCGTTCGTACAGTGGCGCGCTCCACCTGGACGCCCGGCACCGCGCCTGCTCCACGGTGTGTGGGTCGACGGCAGACGGGATGGGAGCAGGATGCACTCTGGCGGCGGCCGTCCCTCAGTCGCCCGCAACCCCATATGACCATGTCCTATGTGGTAAGGCGGTCGTTGGAGTCGTCATGGGGCAGGGTTGTGGAGTTGGATTGTTCGGGACGGGCTGTGGGATCCCGAAGCCGCTGATCCCACCGTCGAGGGTCCGGCCGGCGGGTGGCGGAACGCAGGACACGCCTGATGAGACGCTGCGCGCCGCAATCATCTACGCGCTGGCGTCCGGACGCGCCTGGCGGGGTTGCCGCCGTGCTTCGGCATATCGATGTCGACCGCGCATCGCCGGTTCCTGATCTGGTCCAGCCAGGGCCGGAGTATGGGGTCGGCTGCGCGAGGAGATCCTGCACCGGCTCGACGACGCCAGCCTCCTCGACCTTTCACGTGCGGTCTTCCGACTCCGCCCAGGTGTCGGCAAAAAAGGGGTGAACTCACAGGCCCAAGCCCCGTAGACCGAGGCAAGGCGGGGTCTAAGCTGCACGACCTGTCGGACGCGAACGGACTGCCCCTGGTCGTCGGCGTCTCGGCGGCCAACACCCACGACAGCCAGGCCGTGAAACCCACGGTGCTCGGTTACCACACGAAACACGCCCCCACCGTGGCCGTCACTTCAAACCCCAGCACCTTCATGCCGACAAGGCCTACGACATTCCCGAGCTGCGGAAATGGCTACGTGGCGAACGAATCGGCGTCCACATCGCCCGTAAAGGCATCGATTCATCCGAGATGCTCGGGCGCCGCCGGTGGGTGGTCGGACGGTCCATGTTCTGGCTGACCGACTACGGCAGAATCAACCACCGCTACGAGCGCCACCCCCGTAATTATCTGCCCTTTCTCGGTCTAGCCGCTTCCCTGTACTACTACAAGCGGCTCGTCCGTCTCACGACATAGGACATGGTCTTAGCGTCGCAGAAAGATAAAAGCGAGGTATCGAGTGTAGGACAGGCTGCTCACCTTATTCGCCAACACGATCTGCGAACGCTGGACTTCGCTAGCTTCGTTCGCCACAGAACGGAAGCTTGCAATTTGGCTGTCAAGTACCGTCAACTGGGCGTGCAATTCCGCGATTTCACCCTGCTGGAGATCGGCCATTGCTGTGCGTGCGGTGATCGTTTCGCGGCGGACAACCTCCCGCCTACGTTCGACTTCCTCGTTAATCTCGACTTCCCGGTTGGTCATTTCCAAGAAGCGATCATTGAACTTGTATCTGATCTGTGTTTCTTCATCCCCTGGAAGCCGGATCGAGCACGCCGAGCGAGCTTCATTCTCGCATCGCAGCCGCCACTTTCTCAAAACGGAAGCCTTACCGGAGCCAATCCCGGGAACCTTGACCGACCGGCCGTCACGGGTCAAGATTCGAACATTCGAGCCGCTCTTCGTCTGGCTGACCCCGACGATATCTGCTGCACTCAGGATATCTGCTCTCGCGAGTGCACCCTTATCCTTCGAAGTGATGGTGCTGAGGCGCGCATCCGCGATCAAATAGGTGGGTAGTGCTGCTTCTACCCAAGGTTGCTGGAGAGGCATCAACGCACCGTCTAGAGCGCTCTGCAAGTCGTCTTTTATCAACTTCAAGTCACTATAGATCGCTTCGGTGGCAGCATTTCTCCACGACTCGATTCGAGCTAGGCTTGAGTGTAGTTGGTGAGTCAACTCCTGGTTTTGTTCAGCGTGCACCTCGACCATGCGTTCCTGTTCAGCGAGGATATTCGAGCGTTCCTTTGAAGCGGCAAGATACTTAGATGCTGCCTCCTGTGCGTAGCCCAGCAGCTGCTCCAAACTTCGCTGCTCATTTCGCAGAGCTGCAATCTCGGCCCTTTTATAGTGCACGCGTGCGGACCCGACGAAGAACGTAACCGAAAGCAGGAGAAAGATTATGAGGGCTACGCCGAAACCTGGAGCGAGGAACGCTGCCGTCCCCAGTGAGAGAGTGACAGATAGAAATCCAAGTAGAGCCAAGGCCCCTTCCTCCAGGCGCCATTCTTCGAATCTAACGACAGGGCTGATTTCCTGAATGACACGTGTGGAAATGTGCTCATTGAGCCAGTCCGGAATTCCGCTTTTCGCGTTGTTCCGATACTGCCCGTCACCGTCCGCTCTCGATTCATCGTCGTTCTTGCCGGCGCGAGAGAGTCTGTCATCTAGCGCCGGAACCTCATTTAGCGGGAGTTCGCAAAGCGCTTCAAGCCATTTCATGAGCTCGCTAACTTCCAGGTTCCCATGACGGACCAGCCCTGGAAAATGTGCAGATCCTTCCGGATTTTCGAAGTCGTCCTCCGTCAGAAGCAGGTACTCACCGTCGGGCTCGTGAAATTGTGTCCAGATTGCCGGGTCTGCCGCGATAGCAATGAGTGAAATGTAGATAACCCACGAAGAAAAATTGTCGACGCTGAGATCGAAATCTTCGAGAGACCGGTTCGGTGATTGGTAGTTTCGATGCCCTACCTCGTTACTCGTCTGCCCACTGAGTAAAGGAACGAACATGCCGTCATAGTCCACCAGCCGTAGAGTAAGGTCGTCAGTGACCAGAAGATTTCCGTGCTGCAGATCTCCGTGGGCAATCCCAAGATTATGTAGATCATCTATTAGGTCGAAAAATTTGCAAGCCAACGCAGCTACAGCAGCTTGGTCTTCGTGGTGCTCGTCCAGCCACGCTGTGAGACTCTTCCCCTCAGCCCACTCCATTACGAGGATTGGGTATCGATATCCCTCTACGAGTATGCCATCAGGAATATATTCGAAGTCAATCTTCCAGGGTTGCGAAAGGGTCGCCTTGTCAATCTTGTTCAAGTGTTCAGTGACATCGCGATACCTAGTTGCCTGATCACTCACGGGGCGCGTGAAGCATTTCACTGCCATACGCTGTCCGTCAGCACAGACAAGGGAGAGTACAATTGCCGAGTTTCCCGAAATGGGCTTAGGCATGCCCATCGCATCCCTGACCGGCTGCGCACTTTTCAGTGTTGGGCGGGTGAAGCAAATTTGTGGATTTTGCAGGGCCGTGACATATTGAGCCCCACCCGGAAGCTTATTGACTGCGATTTCTCGCGGATTTCCCATTCATTATCCTGTTATGCGAATGTGCATGAGGGCAATATCGTCGTTCCTGAGATCCCCGCGTGCGATTCGATTCGTGAGCCAACCCTCTATCCCGTTACCTCCGTCTATTGCGTCCGCTTGCCTGATGCTATCCAGAATCGCAGATATCTCACCAATGTTTCCCCTTTCGGTTACGTCGAGGAACCAGGAGGCTAGGGAGTCTGTCATTAGAAGAAAGTCGTCACCATGTCTAAAATTCCCATAAGTGAATTTCGTGTAGTGACAAACCCGCTCGATGCTGGCCCTGCTACCTAGAAGTTTTGGCGTTATGCCGAAATCCTTAGACGATTCGACTGGAAAATGTGACAGGATGGTCTGTCCGCGGATGTGAAACAGGCAGGAGTCACCCAAGGCTGCAGCGTGCCAGGAGCCGGTCAACGTCGACGAGTTGTTGCTCTTCTCAAAATAGATCGCCAAGAAAGTAGCGAATGAGCCCTGAGCGATCTTTGCTTCTTCGTACCAGCGAAGGGGATTAGACGAATCAGAGCGTTGTTTAATGTAGCTAGCGAGCCATACCTCCCAGCTGTTTTGAAGCCGAGAGACGCACTTTCGGAAATTATCCCCCGGGCCCCAAATGGATTCGGGTACGGCATAGACTATGTTCGCGGTCTGCCTAGTAATAATGTCGGACCAGGTTCGCGCAAGAATGCTCTCAGATGCTCCATCAGAGATTACTGCCACGACGGGCCAGGAGCCCTCACGATCGTCAAACAGTCCGTTCACGCAATAGGCAGAGTCCTCACACTCATCTGCGGTGCTACCCCTTTTGGGGATGATGGCTGTTCGCGAAATCGCGAATTTTGTCACCGGAGATCCGAGGTTCGTGTACCGATGTCGAGGAATTGCACGATGGTGCTGATGTCCGCATTGTAGACAAAGCCGCGAGTTTCATCGTTCACTCGATACCCTAGAGAGTTTGCATAGGAACGCATGTGGCTCGGGAGCCGGCTCGACATCGAATAAAGAAGACGGGAATAATCGTCAGGCAGCGCAGTCTCGGAGTGAGGAAATGTCATTGGGTGGCCCCCTGATTCAGACACATGCAGGTTGAATAGAAGCGCCGCACCGTCTGCGGTAGTCAACTTGCAGATTTCAGCGCCTGATTCTGCAGGGTCACCATCAGTTGATTGCCCATCAGTGATGTTTAGTACGATCGGCGGGAAGCTGCCAGGGTGCTCTGATACCCAATTCTCTACCAGGCTCTTTGCATATCGCAGCGCCATGTTCATAGGCGTCCCGCCGGCTGCCGCTGGCTCCAGCCAAACAGGAAGACTGAACGCCGAGTCTACGAGGCCGCCGGCGCCGTCAGGCACCTTTCTGATCCGCTGGTCCACCCTTGCAGGGTTGTCTGCGATTTGCGATAGAGGGACAAGGTCACGGTCCGTAAGTTTGCCGCTGAACGCGGACTCTACAGTTCCTCCGTAGCCGATGACTGCCACCTGAAAATAGTCCCGAACACCACTTTCCTTGGCGCACTTGACCGTAAGCTCGAAAAGGAGACGGTTGATGGAGTCGGCGACTACCTCGGATTTGGGCTGCGGAACTTCTCCGCCAATTAGCTCTGCCATGGATGTGGATCGGTCAACCAGGAAAATTAGACAGGCTGGGTTGCTACGGCTGATCTCTGCCGTGTACATCGTCCGGACCTCCAGCTGTGATGGCGAGCAGTCGGGCTGACGTGCCCAGCTGCGGCAAGCCTCTGTCAAGGGGGCACAGTCTAGGCGGGAGACCAGGTCATGACAGGGGTTTTGGGTTAGCAAGCAAGTCGGCAGAGCTCCTGAGGTCGAGGCTTCCCACTGCCCGCGAGCTGAGCTGCGTCCGCTCACAGCAAGGCAGACCAAGCTTGCTGCACCACAAAGTGGAATCCTGCGTTCCGCGCGATCGAAGGCGATACATTGGCTGCGCTGGCACAGGAGAGCTCGGGGAGGGTGCATGTCGGGGGACCAGAGCGGCGCCGGAAGGCAGTTGGCTAGATCTCTCAAGCGGCAGGCTGCCGAAGCAGAGTCAATGCTGATCATGCGCCGTAGAGCAAAAAGATGGTTTTGGGTCTTTTTTGTGGTTCTGGCAACTTCTGTGTTGGTTGCATCGTTGGCTTCGGCAGCGGCTTGGGGTAACGAAGTAGTTCAGAAAGTCGATCTGATTTGTGGCGTGCTCGCTGCGATTTCTGGTAGTGCTGGGCTGGGCCTTAAATTTTGGATTCGCCGCCGAGGGATGCCTGGCCTTGAAGAGGCTGAGGCGACACTCGAAAGAATCCGTGATGATCTGCGGTGGACAGAGGCGGGCAATGCCGTTTCTAGCGAGTTGAGTCAGAGTCTCTACAGGGCTGATATTGCAGCTCACATCTCCCAGTATCAAGATGAAAGTGACAAGTACAGAAAGGTTCACAATCGGCTTCAATCGGTAATTATCATCGGGTCCCTTTCTACTACCACTGTGGCCGCGCTACAAGCGGGAGAGATGACGCTCGATAGGTGGATCACGGTAGGGCTAAGTTTCTGTGTGGGGCTAGCTGCTGGATTTATGGGGTACTTCAAGTTCCGAGAGCGCAGTTTTTATCTCCAGCAAACTGCCGATTTGATCGAGCAGGAGGTCAATGCGATGACGTTGGGAATCGGTGACTATTCCGGCTTGACGCGGCCGGAAGCTCTTGCTCGCCTTGTTGAGAGAGTTGAAGTTTTCCGGAATGAGCAGCGCCGTCGGCAGCAGCAGCTAGACCAACCCGTTGAGGAGCACGTCGCCGGATCAGCTGAGTGGAGCAGATCGTCAGGCGCCGCCGGCTGAAGTGACGGTGGCCCTGCTGTAGAAGTAGGGACCGGAGTGCGAGACGACTAGATTTTCCACATGCCTGAGCAGCCGCCTTATCTCCGTATCGCCGACGTCCTTCGGCAGCGGATCGCGGAGCATGAGTGGACGGCCGGCGATCGGCTGCCGTCTCGCGCCCAGATCGCCGAGGAGTGCGGTGTCGGCGAGAACGTGGTCCGCCGGGCGCAGGAGTTGCTGATCTCGCAGGGCGTGCTGGAGGGGCGAGCGGGGTCAGGGACCTATGTCGCGGAGCCTCGGCGGCGTGTGCGGGTTGTTCGGTCCTCGGCGCGTGAGCAGCCCGGCGGTTCGCCGTTCCGGGCGGACATGCAGGCCTTGGGCAAGCAGGGCAACTGGGAGAGCCGGGACGAAGCGAAGGTGCCGGCACCGGGCGAGATCGCGGCGCGGCTCGGGATTGCCGAGGGTGAGCTGTGCGTCCGGACCGTTTACGAGTTCCTCGCTGATGGTCGGCCGGTGCAGTTGTCGACGAGTTGGGAGCCGTACGGGCTCACCGCGGGCACGCTGGTTGTGCTGCCGGAGGGTGGGCCGCATGCCTGCATTGGCGTCGTGAACCGGATGGCCGCGATCGGGATCACCGTCAGCCATGCCGTGGAGCAGCCGGAGCCGCGGCACGCTACCGCCGAGGAGGCATCGCTCCTCGGGATCCAGAAGGCCGCGCTCGTCACGCACATCCGGCGGACGTACTACAGCGACCAGGGGCAGCCCGTGGAGACGGCGGACATCGTCATTCCCGCCGCACTGTGCGAGGTCGTCTACGAGATCCCTGTCGGTCGCTGACTCGCCTCAGCTCTGTAGGTGCGGCCAACCGTCCCTGTTTGAGAAGCTTTCGAAGCAATACCGCGTCGCACGGTCCCATTCCTCGCCAGTGGCCAGTTCGTATGCCTTGTCCGGCACGTACAGCAGCCACTCGCCGTCGTACTCCGTGGAGGTGTACGGGGCGAACTTGTCGACGTCGAAGAAGACGCCTTCCCACACGGCCTGTCCTGCCGCGACGACCGCACAGCGGGCGTACAGGAACTGGTCGGCCGACTGAGGGAATGGGCGCCCATCCCGGTCGCTCAGATCGACGACCGGAAGAGTGCCGAACTTCTCCTGGTCCAAGCGGTAGAGGGCCTCACCATGACGCTCGGCGAAGCCGATGATGTCGTGAACGGAGCGACGCCCCAGCTTCTCGGCGAGGCGTCGGCAGCCCGCTTGGGTGGCCTCACCGTTCAACGTGTCTATAAGCGCCCAGAAGTCGGCCCATGTCATGTTCACGGGTGCAGGTTGTCAGGACGGTCTGACATCTACCCCTCAGCCCGGCGTGCGCCGGCGCAGGCCACCAGTTCGTCACCGTCTTCCGTGAGGAAGATCGTGTAAATCCATGAGATGTCGGAGGCTGTGATGTACCCGATGCGGACGGGCTGAGCGCGCTCACGGAGGAGTTCCAGCGCTCGTTCCCACCCCAGGTTCTCTGCGCCCTTCCTCCGCACGCTTCGAAGTCGTCGCGAAAGTCCCTGCATGGCTGTCTGAGAGCCTCGTACAGGCTTCCCACACGACGTACTCGGCGCCGTCGGCGAGGGCCGCCAGAGCGCCCTTGGATGCCTCGTCGTCGCCGGCCAGCAACCGCATCAACTCATGCCGTTCCATCGGCCCTCCCTGGCTGGCATCTTGCGGTGCGGCAGGATGTGCTGCAACCGCGTATACCGCCCGCCAGTGGACGTCAGTCGTTCCTCACGAGGGGGTAGCGATGCACACGCTCACGAGTCTGGCCGGCCGAGAAATGTCGCCCAGGGGGAGGCCGTCTTCCTGCTGCTCTGGGGTCTGGGCTTGAGTCTCGTGGGCGGGTTCCTGGCCTTCAGGAGCGGTGCCGAGGTCATGGCGGCGTATGGCGACCAGGTGCAACAGGACGTCCACGATGCGTACGGATGGGGTGCCCCGCCCGATGCTGCGACACGGAAGCGGAGACGCAGCATCGCAAGGTTTGTGGGGTGGGTGCTCGCGGTGGTGGGCCCGGCATGCGCGATCACCGGGATAGTCCTGCTCGCACAACAGTGAGCCCGCTCCCGGGACCGTGCCCCTTGCGTGCCCGATCAGGCAGCGGCGGAGGGGGAATCGCGGGGATGGCGGTGCCGGTACGGCTCAGCCGCAGGTCAGCGAACGCGTAGGTCAGGCGGGATCCGCGTACGCGATCTTCCAAACTAGCTACGCGGGTTCGATTCCCGTCACCCGCTCTGAACGGCGAAGGGCCAGGTCAGAGGATGTTTCCTCCGCCTGGCCCTTCGGCGTTGCGGCGTGGGTCAGTGCGTGATCTCGACGCAGTGGACCGTGGTCTTGCCGTCGGCCGTCTTGACTACGTACGTGCTGCCACTCAGGCCGCCGACGTCGAAGCGTCCGGTCTTGTCGGTGGGGACGGAACCCGAAGCCGAGCCGGAGTAGGTCACTTTCATGCCGGCGGGGAATCCCTCGCCCCACAGGTGGTACTTGCCTGCCGAATCCACCTCGACGTTGCACTTCGCGGCGGCGGGGGCTGCGGTGGTCGCGGCGTGCGCGGCAAGGGCGGGGCCCACCGCGAGCGCGGGGGCCACGAGGAGCGTGAGTGCTGCAAGACGGCGTGTGCGGTTCATCGTTCAACCTGCCTTGGGGACGGTGCCGGTACGGCCGGTGAGGCGCGACGGCTCCGATGCCCGCGGCAGGGTCGTACGGGACGCCGAGGGAGAGACTCGGTCCGTTACGCCGTACTGATGCCGTTTTCAGCCTATCCTCCGATGTGCCGCACGGCATCTGGCCGGACTAGAGCTTGATGCCGGCGATCGTGTCCGCGAGGGAGTTCAGGAAGCGGTTGACGTCCGGGGCGATGGAGCTCGAGGCCAGGAAGAAGCCGAAGAGGACGGCGACGATCGCCGGGCCGGCCTTGATGTGGTTGCCGCGGATCAGCACCACCAGGATGACCGCCAACAGAACCACCACTGACAGCGAAATGGCCACTACTGATCACACCTTCGGTCGTCCCCGGCTCGGCCTGGGGCGCACGGCCGCGCACACCCCCACATGGACCATCCTCCCACCAACGAGGCCCCGCTATCCGCCCGCTGAGCGTCCGTCGGCGACGGTTTTCCGCCACCGGCGCGTCACGGCGTGGGCAGGCCCAGGAGGGAGCGCACGCGGGCGTACTTCGCCGTGAGCCGCTCGCGGGTGGGCGCGTCCAGGACGGACAGGCGTACGGGATCGGCGTTGTGGGCCAGGTCCGCCTCCTTGACCAGCAGGGCTCCCGGGGTGGCGAGGATACGGGCCGCGTACTCCTCGACCGGCTCCCCCGGGCGCTTGGTGACGGCCAGGACCATGTCCTTCACCGACTGCGGGAGAGAGGCGGAATCCAGCCATGCCCGGCTGAGGGCCTCGTCCTCGACGGAGTCGTGCAGCCAGGCCGCCGCCTGCTGCTCCGCGCTGCCGCCGCGGGCGCGGACGCCCTCCGCCACCGCCGCGAGGTGCTCCGCGTACGGCCGGCCGGCCTTGTCGGTCTGCCCCTCGTGCGCGGCGCGCGCCAGCGCCTCGACCTCCGCGAGGGTGAGCGGGTCACTTGTCATGCGGTTCCCTTCGCCGTCCGGTGCGCCGCCGCGCGCAGCGCCCGTGCCGCACGGTGCACATCGGCCTCCGTTGTGCGCCAGTTGGAGAACGCCGCGCGCAGGGCGGGAGTTCCCGCGTACACGGTCGGCGTGACGAACACCTCGGCCGCCGCAGCCTCCCGCAGGGCCGTGAGCCGGGCCGGCGTCGGGTCGTCGGCGAGGGTGAAGCAGACGACGTTGAGGCGGACCGGGGCCAGGAGGCGGAAGGCCGGGTCCTGCTCCAGTTCCGCGCCGAGGGCCCGGGCGCAGGCGATGTCGCGCTCGACGATCTCGCGGTGGCCCTCCCGGCCGTACGCGCGCAGCGTGAACCAGGCGGCCAGGGCGCGCAGCCGGTGCGAGTTCTCGGGGGTGAGGTGGACCAGGTCGGGGGTCTCCCCCAGGGGGCCGAGGTAGGCGGCGGCGTTCTGGTACACGCGGGCCTGGAGGTCGGGGCGGCGGGTGAACTGGACCGCGCTGTCGTAGGGGACGTTGAGCCACTTGTGGAGGTCGACGCAGACGGAGTCGGAGGCGTCGAGCCCGTCGACGAGGTGGGAGTGGCGTGGGGAGAGCGCGGCGAAGGCGCCGAAGGCGGCGTCGGTGTGGAGCCAGAAGTCGTGGCGGTCCTTGAGGGCGGCGACGGCGCGCAGGTCGTCGAAGTCGACGGTGTTGACGGTGCCGGCGTTGGCGACGACGACGGCGGGGCCGGGGGTGTCGGCGAGGGCGCGGTCGAGGGCGGCGGGGTCGACGGCCTCGCGCCCGGGCAGGGTGGGCACCGGTACGAGGCCGGCGCGGCCGATGCCGAGGACGGACAGGGCCTTGGCGATGGAGGAGTGCGGGGCGCCGGAGAGCACGCGGACGGGTCCGAGGGCGGCGGCCCCGTCCTCGGCCGGGGAGACCCCGAGGCGTTCGCCGAGCCATTCGCGGGCGATGGCGAGGCCGGTGGTGTTGGACTGGGTCGCGCCGCTGACGAACGCGCCGCTGTGCGCGGCGCCGAGGCCGAACAGCTCGCGGAGCCAGCCGACGGTCTCGCGCTCCAGCTCCTGGCCGGCGCCGTCGAGGGCGGAGTTGGAGTTCTGGTCGTGGGCGGAGGTCAGCCAGTCGCCGGCGAGGGCGGCCGGGGTGGCGCCGCCGGTGACGAAGCCGAGGTAGCGGGGGCCGGCCGAGGCCGACAGGCGGGGCGCCCAGCGCCGGGCGAAGGCGTCGAGGGCGGCCTCGGTGCCGGCGGCGCGGTCCGGGAGCGGCTCGGGGACCGGCGGCTGCGCCGGGGGCGGCGGTACGACGGGACGCGCGTCGAGGGCTGCGAGGGCGTCGGCGGCGGCGCGGCGGGTGGTCTCGAGGAGCTCGGGGAGACGGGCGAGGTCGGCGGCTAGGGTGCGGTCCATGCGCGGCACGGTAGGGGCCGGGCGGCCGCGGCGGACCGGCCAATCCGGCGAAAGTGGCCGGTCCACGGCGGCCTGCGGCGGCCCGGCCGGGGTCGACGGCGGCACGGCCCCGCCCAGGATCGCCGCCCCGCCGCCCCGCCGGCACGCGGCACGCGGCACGCGGCACGCGGCACGCGGCACGCGGCACGCGGCACGGCAACGGCCCCGCCGGGGGCAGCGCACCGTTGGCACCGCCCGCTGACAGCACGACCCCCGGAGCCTGCAGGCCGCCGGCCAAGCCAACGGCACGGCCTCCCCCGGGGTCGGCGCGCCGCCGACGCGGCAACGGCATGGGCCCGCGGAGTCTGCGGCCCGCCGGCACCCCGCCCGACAACGACACGGCGCTGCCGAAGCCGACGCCAACGGCACGGCCTCCGCCAGGGTCGGCGCGCCGCCGACGCGGCCCGGCAACGGCACGGGCCCGCGGGTCTGCGGCCCGCGGGCACCGCCCGGCAACGGCACGGCGCTGCCGAAGCCGACGCCCGGCCAACGGCACGGCCTCCGCCAGGGTCGGCGCGCCGCCGACGCGGCAACGGCATGGGCCCGCGGAGTCTGCGGCCCGCCGGCACCGCCCGACAACGACACGGCGCTGCCGAAGCCGACGCCCGGCCAACGGCACGGCCTCCGCCAGGGTCGGCGCGCCGCCGACGCGGCCCGGCAACGGCACGGGCCCGCGGAGTCTGCGGCCCGCGGGCACCGCCCGGCAACGGCACGGCGCTGTCTGTGTCGCGTCCCGCCGGCGCGCGGCCAACGGCACGGCCCCGCGGGCGTCCGCAGCCCCGTCGGCGCGGCACGGCGACGGTACGGCCCCGCCCGGGTGTGCGTGCGGCCGGCCCGGCCAGCGGCACGGCATCGCCGGGGTAGTCGCGGACCGGCGGGGGGCGCGGGCCCGGCGGTTGCGCGGCCCGGGCGTCGGCGCCACGCCGGGCGGGCTGCGGGGTCGTGGTGGTGCCCAGGGGGTGTCGTACGGTCGGTGGATGGGTGCAATACGCAGGACAGCAGGACTCATTGGGGCCGCGGCCGCCATGGCTGCGCTGGCGGGGTGCAGCACACCGCCCGCCCCGGCGGCCGCACCGGGGCCGAGCAGTCGGGAGACCCGGCCGGGCGGCCCGGGCCGGGAGCAGCCGCAGTCCCCGAAGACCACCGGCGGACCGACCGCGGTGACGCCGTCGGCACCGGCGTGCCCCGAGGGCGGGGTACGGGTGGTCGAAGGGGGCGGGGACGCCGCGATGGGCCTGCGGATCGCGAGCGTACGGCTGGTCAACTGCGGGACCGCGCCGTACGAGCTCGAGGGCCATCCGCAGATCAGGCTGCTGGACAGGAAGCGGGCGCCGGTGGAGGCGGAGGTGAAGCACGGCTCGGCCGACATCACCACGGGCGTGCCGAGCATGGACGCGCCTGCCGAGCGGGTGACGCTCCAGCCGGGGCAGGAGGCGTCCTTCGGGATGCTGTGGCGCAACACCGTGACCGAGTTCGACGTGCCCGCCGTCGAGGGCTGGGCGGTGGAGGTGACGCCCAAGCCGGGCGCGCCCCGGGTGACCGCGGAGCTGACGGCCCCGGTGGACCTCGGCAACACCGGCAGGCTGGGCATCAGCGCCTGGTCGGCGGTGGACCGGTGATCGTCTGGCTCAACGGGCCCTTCGGGGGCGGGAAGACGCAGACCGCGTACGAGCTGCACCGGCGGCTGCCGGGCAGTGTCGTGTGCGATCCGGAGCACGTGGGCTTCGGGCTGCACCGGATGCTTCCGGAGCAGCTGCGGGGGGACTTCCAGGACCTGTCGGCGTGGCGGCAGGGCGTGTTCGAGGTGCTGGACCTGGCCGCGCGGCGGCATCCGGGGCCGGTGCTGGTGCCGATGACGGTCACCGAGCCGCGCTACCTGGACGAGACCGTGGGGCGGCTGCGCGGGGCGGGCCACGACGTACGGCACTTCGCGCTGCTGGCCGAGCGGGAGACCGTACTGCGCCGACTGCGGGAGCGAGGTCTCGGGCGGGGGCTGAAGCGGGAGAGCTTCGCGGTGTCCCGGCTGGACGGCTGCCTGGAGGCGCTGCGGTTGCCGGAGTTCGCCGACCACTTGGTCACCGACCGCCTGACGGTGTCGCAGGTCGCGGGCCGGGTCGCGGAGCTGTCGGGGCTGCAGGCGGCCCCGGACACCGACGGCGCGCTGCGCGGGCGGCTGCGGCGCGCGCTGGTCGGCGTCCGGCACATCCGCTTCGACTGACGGCGGCCGGGGCGGCCGGGTCCCCGGGCACGGCCGTCAGGGCCGGGCCGCGGTGCGCAGGGCCCAGCGGCCCGGGATCAGCGTCGCGGCCAGTCCGAGGCCCAGCACGGCCGCCGCGATGGAGGCGTAGAGCAGCGGGGGGATGTGCGGGGGCGCTCCGGTGACCGCCCTGGTCAGCGGGTTCAGGGTGGCCAGGGCGATCGCGGTGCCGAGGGCGGTGCCCGCGCCGCCGATGAGCAGGGCCTCCCAGCGCAGCATGCGCAGCACCTGGCGGCGGGTGGAGCCGACGAGGCGCAGCATCCGCAGCTCGCGGCGGCGGTCGAGGACGGTCATGACCAGGGTGTTGGCGGCGGCGACGGCCGCGAAGCCGCCGAGGACGGCCGCCATGGTGGTGTTGGCCCAGGCGCCCAGCTCCCGGTCCTGGCTCTGCCGGGCGGTCCACTGCGCGGCCGGGATCGCGGCGCCCGCTGCGGCGGCCGGGGCCGGGCCGCGGACCAGGAGTTCCGTCGGGCGCCCGGCGGTGGTGCGGCCGGCGAGGTCCGCGGCCGGCAGGGTGACCTGGCCGAGGCCGAGGCCGCGGGTGTAGACGGCGACGACCTCGGGGGCGGCCGGTGTCCCGTCGGGCAGCCGCAGGGCGATGCGGTCGCCGACGGAGGCCCGGGCGGCCTCGGCGAGGGTGCGGTCCAGTGCGACGGTGCCGGGGCGCAGGCGGGCGAGGCTGCCCTCGCGTACGCCGAGGTCCTGGACGGTGGCGAGGTCGGCGCCGGAGGGGACGCCCTGTGCCGATGCGGTCTCCAGGCGGCGGTCGCCGCCGGAGCCGACTTCGGCGAGGACCGCGGTACGGGTGACCGGGACCCCGGATCCCGCCCCGGCCGAGGAGCCCGGGCCGGGGACCACGTGGTCGGCGAGCAGGCCGGTCTCCTGCTGCTGCCGCACGGCCCGCTCCTCGCTCGTGTGCAGGAAGACCAGGGTCGAGGAGAAGGCCGTGGCGAGCACGATGGGGGTGATCGCGGAGGCGAGCCGGCGGGCGTGGGTGCGGGAGTTGGCGGCGGCCAGGGCCCCGGGGGCGCCGCCGGCGCGCAGCGGGAGGCCGAGGACGGCGGTGCAGGCGCGGGCGATCAGCGGGCCGAGCAGGGCCACGGCGAGCATGAACAGCATGACGACGCCCAGCGCGGCGTTGGCGGCGTCCTCTCCGGTGCCGGTGGCGGCGAGGCCGGCGCAGGCGGTGCCGCCGGCGAGTGCGGCGAGCCCGAGGGGCGTACGGATCCACCCGGGGCGCAGGCGTTCCACCGCGGCGGCGGCGAGGGCCAGGCCGGGGCGGATCCGGGCGGGGCGGCGGGCGGCGGCCAGGCCGGCGAGCAGGGCGGTGGCGAGGCCGAGGGCGACGGCCGAGGCGAGGGGGATCCAGGAGACGGTGAGGTCGACGCCGGCCGGGATCGCGCCCTTCTCCTTCAGCTGCCCGAACCACCAGGCGGCCAGCGCGGTGCCGGGTACGCAGCCCAGCGCGCCCGCGGCCGGCGCGACGAGCAGGGCTTCGGTGGCGACGGTGCGGCGGATCTGCCGCGGGGTGGCTCCGAGGGCCCGCAGCAGCGCGAACTCGCGGGAGCGCAGGCCGACGGAGAGCGCGACGGTTGCGGCGGCGGTGAAGACGGCGACCAGGGTGGCGATGCCGCCGAAGGAGCCGCCGATGCCGGACAGGAGTTCCTTGGCCCCGTCGAGCTGCGGGTCCAGGGCGCGGGCGGGGCCGGTGAGCACGAGGGCGCGCCCGTCGAGGGCGGTGCGGGCCCGGGCGGCGAGGGCCTCGGGGTCGCCGGGGCCGAGCAGGACGACGGCGTCGAGGGCGTCGGGGTGTCCGGACAGGGCGCGGGCCTCGGCGTCGGAGAACCACACGCCGGCGCCGTCGGCCCGCCCGACGATCCGGAAGTCCCGCAGCCCGGCGGGGGTGTCCAGGGCGATCCGCTCCCCGCGGGTCCCGAGCGGCCCGGCACCGAGGCCGACGACGACCTCCCCCGAACCCTGCGGGGCCCGCCCGTCACGGAGCGCGGTCCTGGTGAAGGCGGTGGCTCCCCACCCGCCGGCCTCGATGTCGGGCCCGCCGGCGCCCCCGGCCCCGGCGGCCGCCCGTACGGGGAACACCACGTCCGGCACGGACCGTCCCAGCGGGGCGAGGCAGTCGAGCAGGGCGGCGTCGAGGCGGGCGCGGTCGGGGACGCGGGCGGTGGCTTCGTAGGCGCCGTCCCCGCTGCCCACCCGCAGGCGGGCCTGCTGGTCGGCGGCGACGACGACCGGGGCGGCGGCGTACCGGGTGGGCTCCACGCGGGCCCGTACCCCGGTCTCCAGCAGGATCCCGCAGGCGGCGGTGACGGCGACGGTCAGGAGCAGGGCGACGAAGGTGCCGGCGAACGCGGCGGGACGGAAGTGCACCGCCGCGCGCGCCAGGCCGTTGGGGCGGCGCAGCGGCATCAGGCGGCTGCTCCGGCGTACGCCGGTGCGGTGAGGGCGGTCATCCGCGCGGCGATGGTGGCGGCGGAGCTGTTCGGGAGCCGGTCGGCGATGAGCCCGTCGGCGAGGAAGAGCACCTGGTCGGCGTGGGCTGCGGCCGCCGGGTCGTGGGTGACCATGACGACGGTGGCGCCGAGGGAGTCGACGGCGGCCCGCAGGAGGCCGAGGACCTCGGCGGCGGTGGTGGTGTCGAGGGCGCCGGTGGGCTCGTCGGCGAAGACGACGTCGGGCCGGGTGATCAGGGCGCGGGCGATGGCGACGCGCTGCTGCTGGCCGCCGGAGAGTTCGGCGGGGCGGCGGCGGCCCTTGCCGTCGAGGCCGACGCGGGCGAGCAGGTCGGCCGCCCGGGCCCGGACCTGCCCGGAGGTGCCGCCTCCGGCGAGCCGCATCGGGAGCAGCACGTTCTGCTCGACGGTGAGGGAGGGCAGCAGGTTGAACGCCTGGAAGACGAAGCCGAGGCGGCTGCGGCGGAGCTCGGTGAGCTCGTTCTCGTTCATGCCGGTGATCTCGGTGCCACCGAGGCGGACGGAGCCGGCGGTGGGCAGGTCGAGTCCGGCGGCGCACTGCAGGAAGGTGGACTTGCCGGAGCCTGAGGGGCCCATGACGGCGGTGAAGCTGCCGCGGGGCAGGCTGAGGTCGATCCCGCGCAGCGCGTGGACCGTCGCGGCGCCGCGCCCGTACTCCCTCCGTACGCCGCGCAGTTCGACGGCGGCCGTGGTGTCGTACGCCGCCTGTCCGCTCTCGCGCTGCCGCCTGCTGCTCCGGAACCCCATGGATCGACCGCCTCCGCCGTGTCGTCGTTTCGTGCTCGCATCCCGACGCTACGGAGCGGGGCCGGGCGGCGGCCATGGCGGAGCCCGGCGCATCGGGGGTGGGGAAAACCCCACCTACGCGCCTACGGGGCTCGGCGGATCAGGAGCAGGGCGCGGTCGTCGTTGACGTCCTTGGCGACCTTTTCGATGAGGTGCCAGGCGGCGCCCTCCCAGCCGGAGGCGACGTACCGGTCGGCCTCGCCGGTGAGGCGGTCGATGCCCTCGCTGATGTCGCGGTCGGCGGTCTCGACGAGCCCGTCGGTGAAGAGCATCAGGACGTCGCCGCGGCGCAGGTTGCCGCGGACGGGTTCGAACGCGGCGCCATCGTAGACGCCGAGGAGGGGACCTTCGCCGGACTTCTCCTGCCAGCGGCCGGTGCCCGCGGAGAGCTGGAGGGCGGGCAGGTGGCCGGCGGAGAGGAGTTCGTAGTCGCCGGTCTCGAGGTCCAGGACGAGGTGGATGGAGGTGGCGAAGCCCTCGTCCCAGTCCTGGCGCAGGAGGTAGCCGTTGGCAGCGGGCAGGAAGCCGTGCGGGGGCAGGGCGCCGAGGAGGCCGCCGAAGGCGCCGGACAGGAGCAGGGCGCGGGAGCCGGCCTCCATGCCCTTGCCGGAGACGTCGGTCAGGACGATCTCCAGGGTGCGGCCGCCGTTGGTGCGGGCGGCGACGACGAAGTCGCCGGAGAAGGACTGGCCGCCGGCGGGGCGCAGGGCCATCTCGCGGTGCCAGCCGCGGGGCAGGGTGGGCAGCTTGCTCTGGACGCGGATGCGTTCGCGCAGGTCGAAGAGCATGGTGCCGCCGCGCCGCCAGGGCACGCCGACGCGGCTGCGGAACTGGGCGATGACGAGCCCGAAGAATCCGCAGGCGGCGACGACCAGGACGGTGCCGGGGGTGACGCGGGCGGGCCCCTGGGTGTAGGGGCCGAGGACGAGGGCCTCGACGATCAGGGCGGCCGCGGAGGCCGCGTACAGGGCGAGGAGGCTGGCGGGGCGCAGCAGCAAGCCGCCGGCGACGATGGGCAGGACGAGCGCGGCGGGCGAGAACCACACCGGGAGCATGAGGGTGCCGAAGGCGATGGCGGGGACGGTCGCGAGGAGGCCGGCGAAGGCCAGCCAGTCGGAGGCGTCGCCGCGGAAGTAGTCGACCGCGGATTTGCGCAGCGCGGTGCGTGCCCGGTGCGACAGCATGCGCGCCCGGGCCATGAGCGTCTCCACACGTGCTCCGGCCATGTCTTTCGGGACCCTATCCATCCTGCCTGTGCGCGCGCAGGGGGACCCCCGGACCGGAGGGTTCCTTTGTCGGCTCGGTCGGGCGCGAGGTGTCCGAAAACGCCGGGTACGCGCCGCCACGCCCCGCGGCCGGGGTGGCCTGGCCGACACCCGGGAGGGTGACGAGCCGCTCGCGGCGCTGACGGCCCCGGTCCGGCCCCGAGGGAACCCGGCTCCATCCAGCCCGCGCGACGTTTGAGCGCACCGGGCGCGGAGCGCCCGCAAAAACGGGGTCCGGGGCGGAGCCCCGGTTCGGGGAAGGGGCGGGGAGGGGCAGGCTCCGCGCAGCGGCCACCGCGCCGGGCGGGCCCCCGGTCAGCGGGCCACGGCTAGCGGGTCTGGCAGCCCGGGCACCAGAAGAGGTTGCGGGCCGCGAGGTCGGCGGTGCGGATCTCCGCCCCGCAGATGTGGCACGGCAGGTGCGCCCGCCGGTAGACGTACACCTCGCCCCCGTGGTCGTCGACCCGCGGCGGCCGCCCCATGGCCTCCGGCAGGTGCTCGTCCCGCACGGTGTCGATGCGGTTCTTGCGCACGCCCTCCCGCATCAGCACCGCCAGGTCCGCCCACATCGCGTCCCACTCGGCACGGGTGACGTCCTTGCCCGGCCGGTACGGGTCGATGCCGTGCCGGAAGAGGACCTCGGCGCGGTACACGTTGCCGACCCCGGCGACGACCTTCTGGTCCATGAGCAGCGCGGCGATGGTGGTGCGGGAGCGGGAGATCCGCTTCCATGCGCGGTCCGGGTCGTCGGCTGCCCGCAGCGGGTCCGGCCCGAGCCGGTCGTGTATCGCCTTCTTCTCCGCGTCGCCGATCAGCGCGCAGGCCGTCGGACCGCGCAGGTCGGCGTGGTGCTCCTCGTTCAGCAGCCGCAGCCGTACGGTGTCCGCGGCCGGCGGGGCCGGCACGGGGCCGAAGCCGAGCTTGCCGAAGAGGCCGAGGTGGATGTGGATCCAGGCGTCGCCGAGCTCCAGGAACAGGTGCTTGCCGTGCGCCTCGGCGCTCTCCAGCTCCCGCCCGTCGAGCAGCGCGGCACTCTCGGCGAACCGGCCCTGCGGGCTGCTCACCCGGACCGGCCGGGCGGCGAACCGCTCGGTGTGGTCCTGGGCGAGGCGGTGGATCGTATGCCCCTCGGGCACGGCTGCTCTCCTCGGGTCTGCCGCCGCGCAGGGTTCCGGGCGGCCGCGGGAACGGCAGTGCCGCCGGACCCCGCGGGTCCGGCGGCACGGGCGTCCTACTGGTCCTGCGGGTGGTGGGCCGGGATCGGGGGGAGGTCGCCGGTCTGCTCGTACGCGGAGAGCATGTCGATGCGGCGGGTGTGGCGCTCCTCGCCGGAGTACGGGGTCGCCAGGAAGGCCTCGATGAAGGAGGTGGCCTCCTCCTGGGTGTGCATCCGGCCGCCGACGGAGATCACGTTGGCGTTGTTGTGCTCGCGGCCGAGCTTCGCGGTCTCGACGCTCCAGGCCAGGATGGCGCGGACGCCCTTGACCTTGTTGGCGGCGATCTGCTCGCCGTTGCCCGAGCCGCCGATCACGATGCCGAGGCTGTCGGCGTCCGCGGCGGTCTTCTCCGCGGCGCGCAGGCAGAACGGCGGGTAGTCGTCGACGGCGTCGTAGATGTGGGGCCCGCAGTCGACGGGCTCGTGGCCGTTGTTCTTGAGCCAGTCCACCAGGTGGTTCTTGAGCTCAAAGCCGGCATGGTCGGATCCGAGGTACACGCGCATGCCCCGAGTGTGTCACGAGGGACCCGGGCAGATCACGGCAGGGTGTCGCGTAAGTCACTTCTAAAGCTCAAGTAAACCCAAAGAGTGCAGATGAGACACGGTGGGACCAAGGTCCGGGACCTTGGTCCTTCGCAACGATCCGGACGCGGGTCTTCCGACCGGCGCGGATCTCGGGTTTGAATGCCGGAACTCTCCACCCGAGAACCTAAGGATTCGTCCATGAGCACCACGACGACCCTTCAGAAGGCAGGCGGCCCCACCGGCGAACCCGGTTCCGCCCAGCCCTCCGACGGTCTCAAGGCCGGTCTCAAGAACCGCCACCTCTCCATGATCGCCATTGGCGGTGTCATCGGCGCCGGCCTGTTCGTCGGCTCCGGCGGCGGTATCGCCAAGGCCGGCCCCGCCATCCTGATCTCGTACCTCCTCGTCGGCGCGATGGTCGTCTTCGTGATGCGCATGCTCGGCGAGATGGCCGCCGCCAGCCCGAACTCGGGCTCCTTCTCGGCGTACGCCGACCGGGCGCTCGGCCGCTGGGCCGGCTTCTCCATCGGCTGGCTGTACTGGTTCTTCTGGGTCGTGGTGCTCGCCGTTGAGGCGACCGCCGGCGCGAAGATCCTCGAGGGCTGGGTCCCGGCGGTCCCGCAGTGGGCCTGGGCCCTGATCGTGATGGTGGTCCTGACGGCCACCAACCTCGGCTCCGTCGCCTCCTACGGCGAGTTCGAGTTCTGGTTCGCCGGCATCAAGGTCGTCGCCATCGGCGCCTTCGTGGTCGTCGGCATGCTCGCCGTCTTCGGCGTGCTGCCCGGCTCGGACAACCCGGGCGCCGGCTTCGCCCACCTCACCGACGCCGGCGGCTTCATGCCGAACGGCTGGGGCTCGGTCCTCACCGGTGTGCTGATGGTCGTCTTCTCCTTCATGGGCAGCGAGATCGTCACCCTGGCGGCCGGCGAGTCCGAGGACCCGCGCCGCGCGGTCACCAAGGCCACCAACTCGGTGATCTGGCGCATCGGCGTCTTCTACCTGGGCTCGATCTTCATCGTCCTGACCCTGCTGCCGTGGAACGACAAGTCGATCGTCGACAAGGGCTCCTACGTCGCCGCCCTGGACTCGATCGGCATCGCGCACGCCGGCCAGATCATGAACGTGATCGTCCTGACCGCCGTGCTGTCCTGCCTGAACTCGGGCCTGTACACCGCTTCGCGCATGGCGTTCTCGCTCGGCGAGCGCGGTGACGCGCCCAAGGCCTTCGCCAAGACCAGCAAGAACGGCGTGCCCACGGCCGCCATCCTGGGCTCGGTGGTGTTCGGCTTCATCGCCGTCTACTTCAACTACACCTCCCCGGACACGGTCTTCAGCTTCCTGCTGAACTCCTCCGGCGCGATCGCGCTCTTCGTGTGGCTGGTCATCTGCCTGACCCAGCTGCGGATGCGCAAGATCCTGGTCCGCGAGGTCCCGGAGAAGCTGACGGTGAAGATGTGGTTCTTCCCGTACCTGACCTGGGCCACCGCCGCGATGATCACCTTCGTCCTCGGCTACATGCTGTACGACAAGGACAACCGCGAGACGGTGCTGTACTCCCTGCTCGTCGCGGCCGTCGTGATCGCGATCGGCGTGGTGCGCAACGCCCGCCGCAAGGGCGAGGTCGCTGCCGAGACCGCTGCCGAGGCCGCGGTCGACGCCGCCTGACAGGCCCCGCAGACGGCAGCAGCCCCGGACCGCCCGCTCGCGGTCCGGGGCTGCTGTGCAGCGTCGGCAGGGAAGTGGCGTACGCGGTCAGCCGCGGCGCCCCGCCAGCTTCCAGGCGGCGGGCAGCGCGCCCATGGCCAGCGCCGCCTTCAGGGCGTCGCCGAGCAGGAACGGGGTCAGGCCCGCCGCGACGGCCGCGCCGAAGGACATCCCGGTGGCCAGCGCCAGGTACGGCACGCCCACCGCGTAGATCACGGCGGAGCCGAGCGCCATCGCGCCCGCGGTGCGCAGCACCGACCGGTCGGCGCCGCGCCGGGCGAGGGCGCCGACGATGCCGGAGGCGAGCACCATGCCGAGGACGTAGCCGAAGGAGGCGCCGCCCGCGCCGGAGGTGCCCTGCGCGAACCAGGGCATACCGGCCGCGCCCAGCAGGGCATACAGCGCGAGCGAGAGGAAGCCGCGGCGGGCGCCGAGGGCGGTGCCGACGAGCAGCGCCGCGAAGGTCTGGCCGGTGACCGGGACCGGGGAGCCGGGGACGGGCACGGAGAGCTGCGCGGCCAGGCCGGTCAGGACGGCTCCGCCGACCACGAGCGCGACGTCGCGGACGCGGCTCGCGGGCAGCAGGTCGGCCAGGACGGCGCCGGGGCGGACGGTGACGGAAGCAGTGCTCATCAGAAGGCTCCGCGGATGTGATGAGGGGTGACGGGACGATCACCGACGCTAGTGCGCGCCGCCGCGCCGCCCCACCGCCGCCCGACACAAAGCCCTACTCCCCGGTTTGGTTGGGAGTGCACAAAGTCCTCGGTTACACCCCGGGGCACCGTGATCCGTATCACGAGTCAGAACAGACCACACGTCCGTTTTGCGCGGATGGGCGCCGACCGGTGAGACTGTAGGGTCCCGCCAATTCCCCTGCGGAGAGCCCCACCGCCGCTGCCGAGTACGAGAGTACGAGCACCCACTCATGCGCGACCGTCTGCCCGACGCACCTCCCCGCGAGCCGGAGCTGCCCGCGGAACCCCTCAGCCACAGCCTCAAGCAGCGCCACCTGACCATGCTGGGCCTCGGCGGCGTGATCGGCGCCGGGCTGTTCGTCGGCTCCGGCGCCGGCATCGGCATCGCCGGGCCGGCCATCATCTGCTCCTACCTGCTGGCCGGCGCGCTGGCCATGCTGGTCATGCGGGCGCTCGGCGAGATGTCGGCGGCGATGCCCGCCTCCGGCTCCTTCTCGGTGTACGCGGAGAAGGCGCTGGGCCGCTGGGCCGGCTTCTCGGCGGGCTGGCTGTACTGGTTCCTGCTGGTCGTGGTGCTGGCCGTGGAGGCCACCGGCGCCGCGAAGATCGCGCACGGCTGGGTGCCGGCGGTGGACCAGTGGCTCTGGGTACTGGTGTTCATGGTGGTCTTCACCGTCAGCAACCTGGCCGCGGTGAAGAACTTCGGCGAGTTCGAGTTCTGGTTCGCCGCCCTCAAGGTCGGCGCGATCGTCCTGTTCCTCGTCCTCGGCACCCTCGCGGTCTTCGGGCTGCTGCCGGACACCGACCCGGTCGGCCTGGCCAACCTGACCGGGCAGGGCGGCTTCTTCCCGCAGGGCGCCGGCGGGGTGGTCGCGGGCATGCTGGCCGTCATCTTCGCCTTCGGCGGCCTGGAGGTCGTCACCATCGCGGCCGCCGAGTCGGACGACCCGGCGCGCTCGGTCTCCCGCGCCGTGCGCAGCGCCGTGTGGCGCATCCTCTTCTTCTACGTCGGCTCGATGCTGATCATCGTGACGCTGCTGCCGTGGGACTCGCTGGAGCCCGGGCAGAGCCCGTACGTCGCCGTCCTGGACTCCATCGGCATCCCGGCGGCCGGGCAGATCATGAACATCGTGGTGTTCGTGGCGCTGCTGTCGGCGCTCAACGCCAACCTGTACGGGTCCTCGCGCATGGTGTTCTCGCTGGCCGAGCGCGGGGAGGCGCCCGCGGGGCTGCTGAAGGTGTCGGCCGGCGGGGTGCCGCGCCGGGCGGTGTTCGCGTCGGTGGCCTTCGGCTTCGTGTCCGTGGTGCTGAACCTCCTGTGGCCGGACACGGTGTTCCTCTACATGCTCAACGCGGTCGGTGCGGTGCTGCTGTTCGTGTGGGCGCTGATCGCGGTGTCGCAGCTGCGGCTGCGGCGCGTGCTGGAGCGGGACATGCCGGAGCGGCTGACGCTGCCGATGTGGTGCTTCCCGTACCTGACGTGGACGGCGCTGCTGGCCATGGCGGCGGTGCTGGTGCTGATGCTGTTCGACGACTCGGCGCGGCCGCAGCTGCTGTGGTCCTCGGGCGCGGCGGCCGTGGTGCTGGTGGTGGCGTGGGTGCGCGAGATCCGGGCCCGGCGAACCCTGGCTGCGGGCGCCTGATCACAGCGGCCACGGCCCCATGAGGCGGGCCCCGTGCGAACGCACGGGGCCCGCCTTCGTGTTCGAGGGGCGCCCCTTGCGCACGGCCCGGAATAGATGCTGCTAGCGTGCAGTTGCGCATTGATTGCAATAAGCAGTTGGCACGCTGAGGGGACCGGATCACACGCATGGCCATCTAC
This sequence comes from Streptomyces sp. NPDC046876, assembly GCF_040645035.1. NCBI lineage: Bacteria > Bacillati > Actinomycetota > Actinomycetes > Kitasatosporales > Streptomycetaceae > Streptomyces > Streptomyces sp. NPDC046876. The sequence continues at coordinate 76,746 of NZ_JBEYXK010000026.1, forward strand.
ACGCTTCCCGAGCTTCCGTACGAGTACTCGGCTCTCGAGCCGGTGATCAACCCGCAGATCATCGAGCTGCACCACGACAAGCACCACGCGGCCTACGTCAAGGGCGCCAACGACACGCTGGAGCAGCTGGAGGAGGCGCGCGACAAGGAGAACTGGGGCGCGCTGAACGGCCTGGAGAAGAACCTCGCGTTCCACCTCTCCGGCCACATCCTGCACAGCATCTACTGGCACAACATGGCCAGCCCCAAGACCGGCGAGGGCGGCGGCGAGCCCACGGCCGCCGACGGCGTGGGCGAGCTCGCGGACGCGATCACCGAGTCCTTCGGCTCCTTCGCGAAGTTCAAGAAGCAGCTGACCTTCGCCTCCTCCGCCACCCAGGGCTCCGGCTGGGGCGTGCTCGCGTACGAGCCGATCAGCGGCCGCCTGATCGTCGAGCAGATCTACGACCACCAGGGCAACGTCGGCCAGGCCTCGGTGCCGATCCTGGTCTTCGACGCCTGGGAGCACGCCTTCTACCTGCAGTACAAGAACCAGAAGGTGGACTTCATCGAGGCGATGTGGAACGTCGTCAACTGGCAGGACGTCGCCAAGCGCTACGCCGACGCCAAGGCCAACACCCCGCTGCTGATCCCCGCCAAGGGCTGACCGCAGCCACCGGCCCCGCCCGCCTCGTGATCGTCTTCTCAACCTTCGCGTGCGGGCGTGTTCAGCAGGAGACCCCCGTGAGGACTCACGGGGGTCTCCTGTATGCGCGAGCGGCAGGGAGTACAGGGACTACACGGACTACTCGAAGGACGGGCCCTTGTCGCGGCTCCGCTTGATCTCGTAGAAGCCCGGGGTGGAGGCGACCAGGAGGGTGCCGTCCCACAGGCGGGCGGCGGCCTCGCCGCGCGGGGTCGGGGTGACGACCGGGCCGAAGAAGGCCACCTCCGAGCCGTCGGCGCCGGGAACCGAGATCACCGGGGTGCCGACCTCCTGGCCGACGCGCTCGATCCCGTTGTTGTGGGACTCGCGCAGCACCTCGTCGTACTCGTCGGAGTCGGCGTAGCGGAGCAGCTCGGCCGGCAGGCCGACCTCGTCGAGCGCGGCGGCGATGACCTCGCGGGTCGCACCCAGGGCCTCGTTGTGGATGCGGGTGCCCAGCGCGGTGTAGAGCTTGCCGGTGACCTCGTCGCCGTGCTTCTGCTGCGCGGCGATCACGACGCGGACGGGCTCCCAGCCCTTGGGGCCGAGCAGTTCGCGGTAGCGCTCGGGCAGCTCGTCCAGCTTGTTCTCGTTGAGGACGGCGAGGCTCATCACGTGCCAGCGGACCTCGACGTCACGGACCTTCTCGACCTCCAGCATCCAGCGGGAGGTCATCCAGGCCCAGGGGCAGAGCGGGTCGAACCAGAAGTCGACCGGGGTCTTCTCGCGCACCTGGGTGTCGGCCATGTCTCTCCTTGCGTCACGTAAGGCATGTCTGGTCGTGTTCCTCCTGCCCAACCGGCCCGGACCCGCCCGCATTCCCCCGTGGGAGGATTCGATCAGGAATCGCGACCACGCACGAAGGAGTGCACGTGCCCGGAGAGAATCTGTCCCGTGACGAGGCCCGCGAGCGGGCCGGACTGCTGTCCGTCGACGGGTACGAGGTGGTGCTCGACCTGCGGTCGGCCGTGGACGAGGCCGAGCCGGCGCAGGGCCCGCGGACGTTCCGCTCGGTGACCACCATCCGCTTCCGGTCCGGCGCGCCGGGCGCCTCCACGTTCGCGGACCTGATCGCGCCGTCCGTGAACTCAGTCACCCTCAACGGGCGGGAGCTGGACCCGGCCGCCGTCTTCGACGGTGCGCGGATCGCCCTGGACGGCCTGGCCCCCGAGAACGTCCTCGTCGTCGACGCGAACTGCGCGTACAGCCGGACCGGCGAGGGCATGCACCGCTTCGTGGACCCCGAGGACGGCGAGGTCTACCTCTACACCCAGTACGAGCCGGCCGACGCCCGGCGGGTCTACGCCAACTTCGAGCAGCCGGACCTGAAGGCGCCCTACCGCTTCGAGGTGACCGCGCCCGAGGGCTGGCAGGTGTGGAGCAACGGCGCCGAGGAGTCCCGCGAGGGCGGGGTCTGGCGGTTCGCCGAGACCGCGCCGATCTCCACGTACATCACCTGTGTGGTGGCGGGCCCGTACCACTACGTGACGGACACCTACACCCGCGGGGACCTGACGATCCCGCTGGGCGCGATGTGCCGCAAGGGGCTCGCCAAGCACTTCGACGCCGACGACGTCTTCCTCGTCACCAAGCAGGGCTTCGACTTCTTCCACGAGCACTTCGACTACCCGTACCCGTTCGGCAAGTACGACCAGGCCTTCGTGCCCGAGTACAACCTGGGCGCCATGGAGAACCCGGGGATGGTGACCTTCCGCGAGGAGTACATCTTCCGCGGCAAGGTCACCCGGGCGGCGTACGAGCGGCGCTGCAACACGATCCTGCACGAGATGGCCCACATGTGGTTCGGCGACCTCGTCACCATGAAGTGGTGGGACGACCTGTGGCTGAAGGAGTCCTTCGCGGACTTCATGGGCTCCTTCTCGCAGGTGGAGGCGACCCGCTTCGACCAGGCGTGGGTCACCTTCGCCAACAACCGCAAGTCGTGGGCCTACCGCGCCGACCAGCTGCCCTCCACCCACCCGATCACGGCCGACATCCGCGATCTCGAGGCCGCCAAGCTCAACTTCGACGGCATCACGTACTCCAAGGGCGCGGCCGTCCTCAAGCAGCTCGTCGCCTACGTGGGCCGGGAGGCGTTCCTGGAGGGCGCCCGGCGCTACTTCAAGGCCAACGCGTACGGCAACACCACCCTGGACAACCTGCTGTCGGTGCTCGGGGAGGTCTCCGGGCGGGACATGGCCGAGTGGTCGCGGGCCTGGCTGCAGACGGCGGGGGTGAACGTGCTGACGCCGGTGGTGACGTACGACGCCGGCGGGCGGGTCACCGAGCTGGCCGTGCTCCAGGAGGGCGAGGAGCTCCGCCCGCACCGGGTCGCGGTCGGCCTGTACCGGCTGCAGGACGGGGCGCTGGTCCGCTACGCACAGGCCGAGGCGGACGTGGCGGGCGCGCGGACGGCCGTGGCGGAGCTGGCCGGGCAGGAGCGGCCCGACCTGGTGCTCGTCAACGACGACGACCTGACCTACTGCAAGATCCGCTTCGATGAGCGTTCGCTGGAGACGCTGCGGCTGCGGCTCGGCGACGTCGCGGACCCGCTGGCGCGGGCGCTGTGCTGGTCGGCGCTGTGGAACCTGACGCGCGACGGGCTGATGCCGGCCCGCGACTTCGTCTCCCTCGTCCTGGCCCACGCCGGGCGGGAGAGCGACGTCGGCGTGCTGCAGATGCTGCACGCGCAGGCGCTCACCGCGGTCACCCACTACGCCGCGCCCGAGTGGCGCGAGCAGGGCGGCCGGGTGCTGGCGGCAGGAGCGCTGCAGGAACTGCGGCGCGCCGAGCCGGGGTCGGAGCACCAGCTGACGTGGGCCCGGTTCTTCGCCGCGGGCGCGGCGAGCGAGGGCGACTACCAGCTGCTGCTGGGGCTGCTCGACGGGTCGGCGCGGATCGACGGGCTGGAGGTCGACCAGGAACTGCGCTGGGACTTCCTGCTGCCGCTGGCCGCACACGGCGCGGTGGACGAGGCCGCGCTGAACGCGGAGCTGGCGCGCGACGACACGGCGTCGGGCAAGCGGCACCAGGTGCGGTGCCTGGCGGCGCGGCCCTCGCAGGCGGTCAAGGACCAGGCGTGGGCAGCCGTCGTGGAGTCGGACGCGCTGTCGAACGCGTTGGTGGAGGCGACGATCGCGGGCATGCAGCAGCCGTCGCAGCGGGGGCTGCTGGCCGCCTACACCGACCGCTACTTCGAGGTGATCGAGCGGATCTGGGCGGAGCGGTCGATCCAGATCGGGATGCACGTGGTGCGGGGGATGTACCCGGCGCTGCAGGACGATCCGCGGACGCTGGAGGCCACCGATGCGTGGCTGGCGGCGCACGAGGATGCCGCGCCGGCCCTTCGCCGCCTGGTCCTGGAGGCCCGCGACGACCTGGCCCGCGCCCTGCGCGCCCAGTCCTGCGACGCGGCCGCCGGCTCCGCCGCCTGACCCAGGGGCGGGGCGCGGGCTGCCGCTGCGCGGAGCCAGTCCCCGACCCGCCCTTCCCGAAACCGTGGCCTGCGGCCCCGGCCCCCGCTCCGCCTCAAACGCCGGCGCGGCTCAAAGATCGGGGCTCCGGCCCGGACCCCGCGCCTCAAACGCCGGCGGGGCTGGAATATCCAGCCCGCGCGGCGTTTGAGCGCACCGGGCGCGAAGCGCCCGGAACGGGGCCGGGGCGGAG